>DASWRM010000013.1 GCA_036403155.1 Gaiellales bacterium
CTGGCCGCAGATCTACCCCGGTACGCGCAGCGAGCAGATGCGCACCGACGAGGATGGCCGCGCCGTGCGTCGGCCGGGCGGCCGGCCGATCCCCCAGTGGCCGCAGCTGGCAGCCGGACACTCCGACGACATCCATGCTGCGGGCGATGCCGACCGCTGAAAGGGTCAGGTCGGGAGAGCGCCGTCCTTCGCCGCCCACCGACGTCGGCGAGCGCCGTTCTGGCCGGACCCTTGGCTCGCGCACTCTGGTGCACCCGGTGAATACCAGCGATACGGACGCGGCAACGCCGACGGCTTCACGTGCTTCCGGCACTTGGGGATTGCCATGAGCTTCGGAGACATTGCCAGGTGAACTGAGTCCTGGACGGTGTCATGTGTGTGAGCGCAGCCTCAGAAGGGCCAAGAATGGGGCCTCTAGCTGCCAGGTACGCTGGGGCCCTACAACCTGAACGGTTCTCGGTGCGTCCTCACGGGCAGCCCGCGGTCGGGGCTGATCGCGACGGTAGTCTTGTCTCGTGCTCTTCCTCGTCTTCGGTGCCAGCGCGGCGGGGAAGACGTCGGTCGTCTCCCGGCTGCGCGGGACGGTCATCGGCCTGGACGTCCACGACTTCGACGAGGTCGGGGTGCCACCCCAACCGACGATCGAGTGGCGGTACGAGGCGAACGAGTGGTGGCTGCGCCAGGCCCGCGACGCCGATGCGCAGGGGACGGATCTGCTGGTCGCGGGCCAGACGCCGCCCGGCGAGATGCTCGCGGCGCCCTCCGCTCCCGCGGTCCGGATTCGCGCCTGCCTGCTCGATTGCGACGACGCCACCCGGCTCGCGCGGCTCGAAGAGCGGGGCGAAGAATGGCTCCGGGCGGCGGGCGGCACGCTCGACGACCACGTCGCCTGGGGTCGCTGGATGCGGGACCACGCCGGCGACCGATTCCACCGCCTCGATGTGATCCGCCGGGACGACAGCCAGCGCTGGGAGCACCTGGACGCCGCGTGGGCGGCTGCCTCGTGGCCGGCGACGGTGGTCGACACGACCGAGACCATCGACGATGTCGTCTCGGCTCTGGTGGGCTGGGTCGAACGCGAGCGCGCGATCCGCGATGCCGGGGCGCGATGAGCGGCGGCGTCGCGCCGCCGAAGGCGCCGTCTCCGCGGGGCGGCCTGCGAGAGCCCCGACGGTGCCCCGGGTATGTTTCGGGCGACGTGGCCGACACGCTCTCACGGCTCGTGGGCAGAAACCTCCTGCCGCTCGCGTGCACAGCGCTCGCGGCCGTCGTCACGCTGCTCGTCGGAGTGTTCATGGCGCCGGGCATCGACGCGCCGTCGCACCTGTTTCAGACGTGGCTGTACCGCCATGGCGGATTCGACGTCTGGAACAACTACTGGTACGCCGGCCGCTACGAGTTCGTCAACTACAGCATCCTGTACTACGCGCTCGCCGCGCACGTCGGGCAGCTGGGGGTGCTCGTGCCGTGCTCGGGCATCCTGGCGGGATGCTTCTCGCTGGTCTGCCGTCGCGAGTGGGGCTGGGCGGCGCGTGGCCCGAGCCTGACGTTCGCCGGTACGGCGCCCTTCATCATGATGACCGGCGGTACGTACCCGTTCCTGGCCGGGATCGCCGCGTCGCTTGCCGCACTGCTGCTGCTGCAGCGCAGGCATCACGTGCTGTTCGGACTGGCGGTGCTGCTGACGCTCGGGTTCAGCCCGCTCTCCTTCTCGCTGCTCTGCGCGGTGCTCGCGGGCGTGCTGCTCGGCCAGTCCAATCCGCTGCACTCGGTGCGCGTCCACCGCACCGCGTTCGGCGCCGTGGTCGCCGTCTTCGTGGTCGGCGTGGTCATGCAGCGGGCGTTCCCCAGCCAGGGCTGGTACCCGTACGACCTCTGGGACGCGGCGATCGTGCTCGTGTTCTCGCTGGTGGGGCTATGGGTCGCCGGCCGGCACGCCCGGACGCGCTCCATGCGGGCGCTGTTCGCCGCTTATCTGGCGCTCAACCTGATCGCCTTTCTGCTCAAGGGGCCGATCGGCTCGAACCCGAGCCGGCTGTTTGCGATCGCGGGCGCGCCGATGCTGTGGCTCACCGCCAACCTGAACCCCCGCCGCTCGCGTCTCGTCGTCTTCCCGATCATCGCCCTCGCCGTCGCGCTGCAGGTCGGTCCCAAGGTGCGCGATGCCTACTCGGCATGGCAGAACCCCGCCGCGGTGCGCTCGTACTGGAGACCGGCGGTGCGCTTCCTGCGCGTGCACCGGGCCGAGGCGGCGGGATACCGGGTGGAAGCGGTGTCGACGTGGGGTCACTGGGAGGCCTACTACGTCGCCCGGGCCGGCATCCCGCTCGCCCGCGGGTGGTTCCGGCAGGAGGACTTCCCCCAGAACGGGTCGCTGTACAACGAGCACATGACGGCCGCAGGCTTCCAGACCTGGCTGCGGTCGGTCGGCGTGCGCTACGTGCTGCTGCCCGACGCGCCGCTCGACTACAGCTCCGTCCGGGAGGCCAGCCTCCTGCGGAGCGGGCGGTCCGGGCTGGTGATCGCCGGGAGGACGCGCCACTGGACGTTCTACGAGCTGCCCGATCCGACACCGATCGTCACGGCACCGGCCGGCCGGTCGGCCCGGCTCACGTACCTCGGTCAGGAGCGCATCGTTATCGAGGTATCGGGGCCAGGCCGGTACGTGGCCCGCATCCGCTACTCGCCGTATCGCCATGCCCTCCCCGCAAGCGCCTGCCTCTCGCGGACCCGCAACGGCATGACCCTGATCACCGCGCACATGCCCGGATTCGTGCAGATGGACATCGACACGGATCCGGCCGCCGTCGCGGCAAATGCCGCCAACGGCCAGTCCGCTCGGTGCTGACGCGCGCTCTTCGCGCTGCGGTCCCCGTCTCCTGCCGCGAGGCGATATGCTCCCAAGTCCGCTGATCTGCGGAGGACGGGAATGACGAGCATTGCCGAGAACACTGCGAGCTGTGCGCTCTGCCGCCGCCATCTGCTGGTGGGCGAGCCCGCGCGTCTGTACCAGGACCCCGGCTCCAAGCGGTTTCTGAAGGTCTGCCCGCTCTGCTACGAGCAGGCCGACCGGCGCGGCTGGCGCGCCGACGGACGGCCGATCGTCGCCGTGCACGCGAACCCGCCTCGGGACGCCGCCCTCCGTGAGCGCGAGGGGCTGATCGACCGGCTGCGCGGACAGCTCCAGTCGGTCGAGTTCGACCTCGACCAGGTGCGAAGCGCGCTCGCGAAGGCCGAGCAGCAGGCCGGCGAGCTCCGCACCGTCAAGCGGGAGATGAAGGACCTCTCGAACGAGCTGCGCCGCCGCGACCGTGAGCTGCGCGGGCTGGCCGACGAGAAGCGCCGCAGCGACGAGCGCGCAGCCCAGGCGGAGGCCGCGCACCGCGCCGAGATCAGCCGTCATCACCAGGTGGCCGCGAAGCTCGACGAGCAGACGGCCACCGTCGAGCGGCTGGAATCGCGCATGGCGCAGCTGGAGCAGGAGCTGGAGCACGAGCGCCGGCGCTACGCCGACCTGGCGGAGGCCCGCCGCACCGAGGGTGACGCCAGACAGATCCGCCGCATGGCGCTCGAGGCCTTCAACCGCTCCGCGAACGTGGAGCGCGTGATCGCCATCTCACGCAGCCTCGGCGATCCGGTCGTGAACGTCGCCGTCGAGGGCTGCGAGCTTCCCCGTGTCGTCTCGATCTGCGTTGCCTGGGACATCTCCTGGTATGAGTACGAGGTGCGGCTCGACCTGTACGAGCAGACCGTCTCGGTCGACGAGGCGCGCCGCGGGGACGACCCGCGCGACCTGCCGCCCCACCGCCTGCATCCCAACGCCGTGCTGCGGTCGGATCGCGTGGTGCTGACGATGCAGGCGTTCGGCGTCGGCGCCGCGGGCTAGCGGCGCCGCGCCGGTTCACCTCCGCGGGTGCCAAGTGGTCACGGATCGCCGGCAATCCGGTCGCGCGGCCTCATGCGGTGTTTGACTCCATCGGGTGGGGTGCCGCTCAACCATCCGGCGAGATGTCGCGGACCCCTGTCGGCCGGGTGACGCCGCCGGTCGAGGGGTTTGACTCCCGCGGGCGGGTGCGGCGCTGCGGTATTGACGCCGCGCGCGATCCCCGCTACGGCGGCGGTCCGCGGTCGAGCGGCTTGACCGCGAGCAGGCCGAACGCGAAGCCGCCGAGGTGCGCGAAGTAGGCGACGCCGCCGCCGCCTCCGCCGACCGAGCCGACGCCGGCCGACGCGCCCGCGACCTGCAGGCCGATCCAGATGAGCAGGAACAGCACTGCCGGAATCGGGATCGGGATCCAGCCGACCAGCGTGATCACGAACGCCCGCGGGAACATCAGCAGGTAGCCGCCCAGCACGGCCGCGATCGCCCCCGACGCGCCGATCGTCGGGACGTCGCTGCCCTGCGCTGCGAGCCACTGCAGGCCGACGGCCGCCACGCCGCCCAGCAGGTAGAACAGGATGAATCGCACCCGCCCGAGCCTGTCCTCGACGTTGTTCCCGAAGATCCACAGGAAGAGCATGTTGAAGAGCACGTGCGCCCATCCACCGTGGAGGAACATCGACGTGAGCACCGTCAGGGCGACCGGCACGTGATGCACCATGAACGGGGCGTTCGCGCCGAGGTCGACGCGGTCGTCGCCCAGCTCGCAGGTGTGCTGAACCTCGCACGGGACGAAGCCGTACTCCGAGGTGATCGCCGTCTGGCTCTCGACCGGGAACACCTTGCCGCGGGTGGTCGGGAGGTGCTGCACCGGCCCGTAGATCTCGACCAGGAACACCGCGAGGTTGATCAGGATCAGCGCCACGGTGACCACGGGTCGCCGCCGGGTGGGGACGTTGTCGTGGAGCGGGATCACACGGCGGCGGCGCGGCGCGCCGCAGCGATCCGCTCACGCGCCATCTGCTCGGCCGCGCGGCCGGGAGCCACTCCGTCGCGGCGCGCCCGCTCGAAGACGCCGGCCAGCGTGCCCTCGATTCGCTCCACGCTGCGCCGCGCCCGCTCGGCGTCGTAGCCGTCGCCGGCCAGCTCGTCGCCGATGTTGATCACGCCGCCCGCGTTGATTGCGAAGTCCGGCGCATAGACAATGCCGCGGCGCTTGAGCTCGTCGCCCATCGACGCATCGGCGAGCTGGTTGTTCGCCGCGCCGGCGACCACCCTGCATCGTAGCCGCCCGATCGTCTCAGGGCGGATCACCGCACCGAGCGCACAGGGCGAATACACCTCGCAGTCCACCTGGTGGATCTCGTCCGCCGGCGCGACCGTCGCCCCGAGCTCCGCGAGCGGCGCCACGCGATCCTCGTGGATGTCGGCGACCGTCACCTCGGCGCCCGCGTCGAGCAGATGGCGCGCGACGTCGGCGCCGACATGACCTGCTCCCTGCACGGCGACGCGGATCCCGCGGTACTCGTCGCCCAGTCCTGCCTCCGCCAGCGCGGCGCGGATCCCGCGGAAGACGCCCCAGGCCGTCATCGGCGAGGGATCTCCCGACCCACTGGGCAGCCCCGTGATGAAGCGCGTCTGCTTCGCCACCTGCTCGGCGTCGGCGGTGGTCGTGCCGACGTCCTCGGCGGCCAGGTAGGCGCCGCCCAACCGGTCGATGAACCGCCCGAGCGCCTGAAACTTCTCGGGCGTCTTGTCCGTGCGCGGGTCCCCGAGCACGACGGTCTTGCCGCCGCCCAGGTCGAGCCCGGCCAGCGCGTTCTTGTACGTCATGCCCTCCGAAAGGCGCTGCACGTCGGTGAGGGCGGCCTCGTCGCTCGGGTATGTCCACATCCGGATGCCGCCCAAACCGGGGCCGAGCGTCGTGTCGTGGACGGCGATGATCGCGCGGAGGCCGGATGCGCGATCCTGGCAGACGACGATCTGCTCGTGGTCGGCGAAGAGGCGCACGACCGGCGAGTATAGCCTCGGGCGGCCGGTTCCCCGGCCGACCTACGACGCTTCGGCGACCTGCGCGGCGCGGACGGCGCCGCGGCTCGCGACCGAGTCGCGCTTGGCCCGCCGGTTCTGGATCAGCAGGTTCAGCAGCATCAGGATCACGGCCGCGAAGAAGATCATCGAGCCGATCACGTTCACCTGCACCGGGACGCCGGTGCGCGCGGCACCGTAGATGAACAGCGGGAACGTGATGTCAGGTCCCGCGTTGAACTGTGTGATGACGAAGTCGTCGATCGAGAGCGCGAACGCGAGCAGCGCCGCCGCCAGCACGCCGGGCATGATCAGCGGCAGCGTGATCTTCCGGAAGGTGGTGAGCTCGTTGGCGTACAGGTCCATCGCCGCCTCCTCCATGCGGCGGTCGAACCCGTAGATCCGCGCCTTCACGGTCACCACCACGTAGCTGATGTTGAACATGACATGGGCTATCAGGATGGTCGTGAACCCACGGTTGAAGCTGATCGTGATGAACAGCGTCAGCAGCGACGAGCCCATCACGATCTCGGGCGTCGCCATCGGCAGGAAGATGACGAAGTTGGTGATGCTGCGGCCGCGGAAGCCGTAGCGCGCGAGGGCCAGCGCGACCAGCGTGCCGAGCACCGTGGCGATCAGCGTTGAGAGGAACGCGATCTTGAGCGACAGGATCACCGCGTCCTGGATCCCGGGCGTCGCGAACGGATGCTGCCACGCCGCGGTCGAGAACTTGTGCCACGTGAAGTTGAAGCGGCCCGGAGGCGCGTTGAAGCTGAACGCGACGACGATCGAGATCGGGATCAGCAGGTAGAGGAACGCCAGCGCGGCGTACACCGTCAGCACGTGGTAGCGCACCTTTGCCCAGAACCGGCTGGGCGGCCGCACGGTGGTCCGGTCGGCGGTCGGCTCGAGCGCGGCTGCCGGGAACTCGGCCTCCGTGGTCATCAGGCCAGCTCCTCGGTGCCGAGGATGCGCGCGTAGACGATGACGAACACCATGATGCCCGCCATCAGCGCGAACGACAGGGCGGCGGCCGACGGGTAGTCGTTGAAGGTCAGGAACTTACTCTGGATGACGTTGCCGATCATGGTCGTCTGCGTCGACCCGAGCAGGTAGGCGTTGATGTAGTCGCCGATGGCCGGGATGAACGTCAGCAGCGTCCCGGCGAAGATGCCGGGCAGCGACAGCGGCAACGTGATCCGCAGGAACGCCCTCGCCCGGTTGGCGTACAGGTCGAGCGCCGCCTCGAGCAGCCGCGTGTCGATCTTCTCCAGGCTGACGTAGAGCGGCAGCGTCATGAACGGCAGGTAGTTGTAGGTGATGCCCGCGACCACCGCGAGCGGCGTGGCCAGCAGCCGCTGGCCCGACGTGAACCCGAGCGCGTCGGTCACCGACAGGATGTGCAGCGACTTGAACGTGGTGGTGACGATCCCGTGATCCGCCAGGATCGTCTCCCAGGCGAGTGTGCGGATCAGGTAGTTGGTGAAGAACGGCGCGATCACCAGCATCAGCAGCAGGTTCTTGTAGCGACCGCCGCGGAACGCGATTGCGTAGGCGAGCGGGTAGGCGATCACGAACGCAAGCAGCGTCGCCGACGCGGCGTAGATCAGCGACCGCGTCAGCTGCTCCTTGTTCGCGCTGATCGCATCCCCGTAGTTCGCGAACCGGTAGACCTGGGCGAAGCCGTCCAGCAGGTTGCCCGTGCGGGTCGACATGTCGAGCAGGTAGTACATCGGCACGAAGAAGAACACGGCCAGCCACAGCATCCCCGGGAGCAGCAGCGGGTATGCCGGGGCAGCGCGGAACAGCCGTGCGATTCGTGCCACCGGTGTCCTACGCGGTCCCGGTCAGGTCGGCGAACAGCTCGTTGAACTTCTGCTCCTCGTCGGCGGCCAGCAGCTTGAAGACATGCGCCTTGTCCAGCGTCGACTTGGGCGGGAAGATCAGCGGGTTCTTCGCCACGTTCGGGTCGCCCTGCAGGCCGATCGACGGGTCGCCGCTCTTGAGCACCTCGGCCGCACCGTTGACCGGGCAGATGTAGTTGACCCAGTCCTCGATCATCGCAGCGATGTTCGGCTGATAGCAGAAGTCCATCCACAGGTGAGCGTTGTACGGATTCTTCGCGTGCTTGGGAATCATCAGGTTGTCTGTCCAGAGCATGCAGCCCTCGTCCGGCACGACGAACTTCAGGTGCGGGTTGTCAGGCAGCAGCTGCACCATGTCGCCAGACCACACCATGGCCGCGACCAGGTCGCCGTTGGCCAGGTGGTTCGAATAGTCGTTGCCGTAGAAGGCGCGGATCTGGTTGTTGTCGACGTAGGGCTTGATCACGTCGTGCGCCTTCTGCGCGTCGGCAACCGTGCAGTTCGCCGGGTCGATGCCCTGGTTGAGCATCACCAGGCCGAACGTGTCGCGCATCTCGGTGAGGAGGCTGACCTTGCCCTTGAACTTCGGGTCCCACAGGTCGTCCACGCTCGTCAGGTCGCGGCCCGTCAGCTCCGAGTTGTACCCGATGCCGGTGAGCCCGGACTGCCAGGGCACGAGGTACTGGTCGTTCGGATCGATCGACCGGCCGTGGTAGGAGGGCAGCAGGTTCTGCTTGACGTTCGGGATCAGGTCCCACTCCAGCGGCTCCACGTAGCCGAACTGCACCCACTTGCCGGCCATCCAGTCGGTCAGCGTGACGAGGTCGCGCCCGATGTCCTGTCCGGCCTGGAGGGTGGCCTGGAACTTCCCGAAGAAGTCCTCGTTGTCGTTGATGTCCTCGATGTAGTGCGTGTTCGTGTTGTACTTCTTGTCGAACAGGTCGATCGAGGGGTGGCGGTGGTTCTCGACGTCGATGTACAGCGTCCAGTTCGACCAGTTCCAGGAGGGGGCGATCGTCTTCGGGTACTTGACGGTGCCGCCGGTCGACGCTGCGGTCGACTTCGCGCCGCCGACGCTGCCGCCGCCGCACGCCGCCAGCAGGCTGGCCGCGGATAGCGCTCCGCCGGCGGCGCCGGCGCGCCGCAGCAGATCGCGCCGCGTGAGGGCGCCGCGGGCGAGCGACGCGTTGAGGTCGAAGGACGACGACCGCTTGGGGTCGGAACTCATACTTGCTCCTCCAGTGTTGGAACCTCACGGGTGTCGGTGATGACGAAGGTGTGCTCAGGATCCCACAGGACGCGCACCTGGTCGCCGCGGGTGGCGTGACGCTCGCCACGTCCGATGTTCTGCGCGAACACCGTCAGATCCTGGCCGGTCGACGTCTCGACGATGTACTGCGTGCTGACGCCGATGTAGCTCACGTCCCTGACGGTGCCGCTCAGCGCGTTCCCATCGGAGGCGCCGTCGTCGGCGCCGACGATCCGCATCTTCTCGGGTCGCACGCCGATCCGCAGCTCCCTCGGCGCGCCGTCGAGCTGCTCGACGGGGACGCGCACGGTCGTGCCGTCCTGCAGCGTCAGCACGCCCGGCTCGGCGACGGTCGCCCACATCAGGTTCGAGACGCCCAGGAAGCCGGCGACGAACGCCGTCGACGGCTGCTCGTACAGCTCGCCCGGCGGGCCGATCTGCTCGACCTTTCCCTGGTTCATCACCGCGATCTGGTCGGCCATCGTCATGGCCTCCTCCTGATCGTGCGTGACGTGGATGAACGTGATGTTGACCTCGGTCTGGATCCGTTTCAGCTCGATCTGCATCTGCTTGCGCAGCTTCAGGTCGAGCGCGCCCAGCGGCTCGTCGAGCAGCAGGACGCGCGGCTTGTTGATCAGCGCGCGAGCCAGTGCGACGCGCTGCGCCTGGCCGCCGGAGAGCTGGGTCGGCTTGCGCTTCTCGAACCCGCCGAGCTGGACGAGGTCGAGCATCTCGCCGACCTGCTGCGTGACCTGGTGCTTCGACCCGCCGCCGCGCTGGCGGATGCCGAACGCGACGTTGTCGTGGATGTTCATGTGGGGGAACAGCGCGTAGTTCTGGAAGACGGTGTTGACCTCGCGCTTGTAGGGCGGCAGGCCGGTCACGTCGTGCTCGCCGAGGTACACGGTCCCGGCGGTCGGCTCCTCGAAGCCGCCGATCATGCGCAGCGTGGTGGTCTTGCCGCACCCCGACGGCCCCAGCAGCGCCACGAAGCCGCCACGCTCGAACGAAAGCGACAGGTCGTCCACGGCGGTCACCTCGCCGAACTGCTTGGTCACCTGCTCGAGGCGGACGTCAGGCTGCTCCACTCATCTCCCTCCCACGGGACGTGTTAGCGTAGTTCGCACGTTTCTGGCCTGTCAACTTCGAACTTCGCAACAAATGCGGCAGAATATCACGGGAATCGCCATGAAGCTCGATGCGGTCGACCGCAGAATCATCGAGAGTCTACAGACCGACGGACGCCGGCCGTTCACCGCACTGGCGCGTGAGACGGGGATCTCCGAAGCGGCCGTTCGCGCGCGCGTGCGGCGCCTCAAGGAGCACGGCGTGATCGACGTCGTCGCCGTCACGAACCCGCTCATGGTGGGGTTCGACATCATGGCGATCGTCGGCATCCAGGCCAACAGCAACCTCGAGGAGATCGCCGACACCGTCTCGGAGTGGGACGAGACCAGTTACGTCGTCATCCTCTCCGGCAGCTTCGACCTGATGGTCGAGATCGTCTGCTCCGACAACCAGCACCTCCTCAAGCTGGTGCAGCGAATTCGCGACGTCCCCGGGGTCAAGGCGACCGAGACGTTCATGTACCTCGACCTGCACAAGCAGACGTTTGCCTGGGGGACGCGGTAACGCTGCCGGCCGCGGGTCGCTCGACCGGCTCAGGGCGGGGAGCCGAGGCGCTCGGCCAGACGGGCGGCGCCGATCGACCGCGCGTGGTCGGCGGCGCGCGACCGGTCGAGCACCGCATCCGGTGGCGGAGCCACCGGGGCTTCGGCGTCCATCGTGGCGACGTGGCGGTAGAGCGGCAGGTCGGGATCGCCGAGCGACTCCGCCTGCCGCGCCGTGAGCTCGCCGCGTGCGGCGATCACGGCGTCGAGCGCCCCGTACCGCTGGAGCAGCTGTGCCGCGGTCTTCGCGCCGATGCCCCTCGCGCCCGGGATCCCGTCCGACGGGTCGCCTCGCAGGGCGATGAAGTCCGGCACCTGCGCCGGCTCGACGCCGTAGCGCTCGACCACCTCCGCGGGGCCGATGCGTGCGGGCGGACGCCCACCGGTCTGCGGCGCAAGGATCGTGACGGCGTCGGATGCCAGCTGGTACGCGTCCCGGTCGGACGTGACCACGAGCGCCGTGCCGCCCGCGGCGGCCTCGGCTCGCGCCGCCGCCGCGAGGAAGTCGTCCGCCTCGTACCCCGGGCCCTCGGCGTTCGCGAACCCGAAGGCCGCCACGAGGTCGCGGAGGCGCCCAAGCTGGTCGACGATGTCGGGCTCGAAGGGCGGGCGGTGCGCCTGGTAGGACGGAAGCTCGCGGTGGCGGTACGTCGGCGTGCCGAGCGTGTCCCAGCAGGCCAGCACGGCGCGCGGCCGCTCGGCCTCGAGCAGCACGAGCAGCACGTTCGCAAAGCCGACGAGGGCGTTGATCGGCCGTCCGCCGGCCCCCTCGATCGGCGGCAGCGCGTGGTACGACCGGTGGGCGAGCGAATCGCCGTCGAGGACGAGCAGCGGTGCGGTGGCTGGTGCTCTCTCGGTGCTCAGGCCATGACCATAGCCATCAGCGCCTTCTGCGCGTGCAGCCGGTTCTCGGCCTCGTCCCACGCGGCCGACAGCGGCCCGTGCAGGACGTCGTGGGTGATCTCCTCCCCATAGTGCGCCGGGAGGCAGTGGAGGACGACGGGCGAGCCGCCGCACCGCCCGATCAGCTCGGCGTTCAGCTGGTACGGCGAGAGGTTCGCGATGCGCTGCTCCCGCTCCGCCTCCTGGCCCATGCTCGTCCAGACGTCCGTCGCTATGGCATCTGCGCCCGCGACGGCCTGGACGGGATCATCCGTGACGACGACGTTCCCCGCCGCGGCAACCACCGCCGGATCCGGCTCGAAGCCGAGCGGTGTGGCGACGGTCACCCGCATGCCGAGCATGCCCGCGGCCGCGATCAGGCTGTGGCAGACGTTGTTGCAGCCATCACCGACCCACGCCAGCCGTCTGCCGTCGAGCTCGCCGAGCCGCTCGCGAAGCGTCTGCACGTCGGCGAGTGCCTGGCAGGGGTGGTGGATGTCCGTGAGGCCGTTGATCACCGGCACCGTCGCGGCCGTCGCGAGCCGCTCGACCTGCGCGTGCGCCGCCGCGCGGATCATGATGCCGTCCACGTAGCGCGAGAGGACGAGGCCGGTGTCCTCGATCGTCTCGCCGCGTCCGAGCTGCATGTCGCCGGCCGCCAGGACGACCGCCGTGCCGCCGAGCTGGGTGATCCCAACCTCGAACGACACGCGCGTGCGGGTCGACGGCTTCTGGAAGATCATCGCGAGCGTCCTGCCGGGCAGCAGCCGGTGCGGGACGCGCTCGCGCTGCAGGCGCTTGAGGTGGTCGGCCAGGTCGAGCAGCTCGGTCAGTCGGTCGCGGTCGAGCTGGTCCACCGAGAGCAGATCCTGGCCCGAGAGCGTGGGCGGTGCGTGCACGGCGACGGCCATTGCATGAGTATACCAACTTAGTGCATTCTTATGCGTAGATCAGCGGATGCACGCGATGCTGCCGGTGACGGGAGACGCCGGGCCCCAACCGGAGATGTTGCCTGCGTTGTCGACCGCGCGGAACTGCACGTAGTACGTGCCCTTGTTCGAGAAGCTGACGCTGCTCTGGTCTGCCACGGCGGCTCCCCACGTGCTCCCGGCGTTGGTCGAGACGCGGTAGTCGTAGTGCGCGACGCCCGAGGCGGCGTCCGTCGAGGCGACCACGCTCACGGTGACGTGCTTCCGGCAGCTTGCCGCGCCCTGGCCGCCGCTCGCGGACGGCAGGGTGGGAGCGGTGGCGTCGATCTTCACGGTATTCGAGGCGCCGGCCGCAGCGGGAGTCCACGCCGACGCGTTGCCCGCATTGTCGACGGACTGGAACTGGACGATCGTCGTGCCCTCCGCGCTGACCTGATACGTCGTCCCGGGCAGCAGCGTCGCGGACGACCACGTTGCGCCGCCGTTCGTCGACGTGCGCACGTAGAGGCCTTTCAGCCCGGACAGCGGGTCGGACGCGCCGGTCGCCGAGAGCGTCACAGCGGTCTTCTGCCACGTCAGCGAGCCGCCGCTGACCGTCGGCGCCACCGGCGCGGTGCGGTCGAGCTTGACCGTGTTCGCGCCTGCCACGGCCCCCGGCGTCCACGCCGAGGTGTTGCCCGCAGCGTCGCGGCTGCGGAACTGCACGTACGTGGTGCCCTGGGCGCTGACCTGGAGGGACGCCCCGCTCGCCGGTGCCGACCATGTCGTGCCGTCCGTCGAGGTGCGGTAGTCGTATCCGGCCAGTCCGCTGCCGCCGTCCGTCGCGCCGGCGGCGCCGATCGTCACGGACGCCGCGGTCTGCCAGCTCGCCGAGCCGCCCGTGACCGTGGGAGCCGTCGGCTGCGTGAGATCGAGCTTGACGGTGTTGGAAGCGCCCGCCGACGCGGGGGCCCAGGCGGAGGCATTGCCGGCGCCGTCGATCGCCCGGAACTGGACGAGCGTCGTGCCCTCGGTGCTCACCTGGTGCGACGCTCCTGCGGCTGCGGCCGACCAGGTGGCGCCGTTGTCGGCGGACGTCCGGTACTGGTAGGACATGCCACTGCCGCCGGTGTCCGTCGAGCCGGATGCGGAGACGGTCGCGGGGCTCATCTGCCAGCCAAGCGACCCGCCCGAGACGGCCGGTGCGGTGGGCGCCGAGCGGTCGAGCCGGACGGTGGCCTGCACCCACGCCGACTCGTTGCCGGCGTTGTCGATGCCCTCGAACCGGACGAGCGTCTCCCCTTCGCTGGAGACGACCAGCGACGAGCCCGCGGAGGGAGGCGACCAGCTGGCGCCCGAGTCGGTCGAGGTCTCGTAGCGGTAGCCCGCGAAGCCGCTGCCACCGGTGTCGGTGCTGTTCGCCGCCGACACGGTGGCGGACGCGGACGTCTTCCAGGTGGACGATCCGCCGGTCACGGCGGGCGAGCTCGGTGCGCTGCGGTCGATGCGGACGTGGACGGCGACCCAGGCGGAGGTGCGGCCGGCTGCGTCCACGGCGCGGAATCCGACCTCGGTCGCTCCCTGGGCGCTCACGCTCAGCGAGGAGCCGCCGGACGCGGCCGTCCAGGTCGTCCCTCCGTCCGCGGATGTGCGGTACTCGTACCCGGCCAGGCCTGACCCGGCATCCGTGGATGCGGACGCCGAGACGAGGACGGACGGCACGCTCTGCCATGTCGAGGAGCCACCCGTCACGGTCGGTGCGGTGGGCGCGGTGCGGTCGAGCCTCACCGTGCCGGCCGCGGCCGGTGCCGCGGGAAGCCACGCGGACGTGTTGCCGGCGTTGTCGACACTGCGGAACTGGACCAGCGTCTCACCCTCTGCGGAAACGGCGACCGCCGTGCCGGTCGACGGTGCCGTCCATGTCGTGCCCCCGTCCGCCGACGTGCGGTGCTCCACGTGCAGGAGGCCGGACCCGCCCGCGTCCGCGGCTGCACCGGCGGTGATCGTGATGGACGCGGAGCTCTTCCAGGTCAGCGATCCGCCGCTGAGGCCCGAGAGGGTGGGCGCCGTATGGTCGAGCCTGACCGTCCCGGCGGCCGGCGCGGCGGGCGCCCACGCCGTGGCGTTCCCGGCGCCGTCGACGGCGCGGAACTGCACGAGCGTCGTGCCCTCGGCCGACACCGAGACGAGCGCGCCGGGGGTGGGGGACGACCAGGTCTGGCCGTTGTCCGTCGACGTGCGGTGCTCGTAGCCCGTCAAACCCGATCCGCCGGAATCCGTCGCGCCGGACGCCGTCACGTCGACTGAGGGTGCGGACTGCCAGGCCACTGAGCCGCCGGCCACCACGGGCACCGTCGGCGCCGTGCGGTCGATGCGCGCGGTCGCCTGCGCCCATCCCGAGGTGTTGCCCGCGCCGTCGAGGGCGCGGAACTGCACCAGCGTCTGGCCCTCGGCGGCGACCACGTCGTCCCACCCGGCGGCGGGAGCCGACCACGTCAGGCCGCCGTCGGTCGACGTGCGGTACTCGTAGCCGGCGAGGGCCGATCCGCCCGCATCGGTCGACCCGGACGCGGCGATGTCGAGGGTCTCGACGCTCTGCCAGACGGCCGAGCCGCCGGCGACCGACGGGTTCGTGGGGTTCGTGCGATCGATGCCGACCTGCGCCTGGATCCACGCCGAGTGCAGGTTGGCGAGGTCGACGCTCCGGAACTGGACGAGCGTCAGCCCCTCGGCGTTGACGAGCACCGTGTTGCCGGCGACCGGAGCGGACCAGGTCTGGCCGCCGTCGCTCGAGGAGCGGTGCTCGTAGAACGCGATCCCGGCGCCCTGCGCGTCGGTCGAGCCGCTCGCGGTGAGGAGCGCTGACGCGATGTTCTGCCAGCCGGAGGGCGCACCGGTGACGACCGGATCGGTCGGGAGCGTGCGGTCGAGGCGCACGGTGCTGCCCGCGTCCGCGACGGCGGGCGCCCAGCCGGACGTGTTGCCGACGGCGTCCGCGGACCGGAACTGCACGATGGTCTCGCCGTCGGCCGTGACGGCGACGCTGGGCCCGGATGCGGGGGCGGACCAGCTGGTGCCGCCGTCGGTCGACGTGCGGTACTCGTAGTGGTCGAAGCCGGCCCCGCCGACGTCCGCTCCGCCGGCCGCGCTGACCAGCACGCCGGACGTATTCTGCCATTGCAGGTCGCCGCCCGAGACGGTGGGTGCGAACGGTGCAAGCCGGTCGAGGCGCGCGGTTGCCTCGGCGCTGCCGGGAGCCGGCGACCAGGCGGAGGCGTTGCCCGCCTTGTCCAGCGCCCGGAACTGCGCGAGCGTCTCGCCGTCGGTGGTGATCGTCGCCAGGGCGCCCGCGGACGCGGCGCTCCACGTTGCGCCCCCGTCCGTCGAGGTTCGCATCTGGTAGCCGGCGAGGCCGCTGCCGGCATCGGTCGATCCCGCGGCGGTGATGCCGATCGAGGGCACCGTCTGCCAGGCCGAGGATCCGCCCGAGGCGACCGGTGTGCTGGGGGCGACGGTGTCGACAACCCACCGGACGGTGGCGAGCTTCTTTGCGCGGCCGCGTCCCTTCACCTCGACACGGAACCGGTGCCGGCCGTCGGTGAGGCCAACGTAGGTCTTCCGGCGCTTGCACCGGGCGAAGCGCTTTCCGTCCAGCGAGCACAGGGTGTGCCGCACCTTTCCCCTCGTCTTCCAGCGGAACGTCGCGCTCGACGACGAGGAGGCGGCGTGGGGCCGCGCGGTGATCGTCACGCGCAGGGAGCTTGCGGCAACGGCCTCGCCGGCCGCGGTAGCGGCGGCGATCGCGACGAGAACGACGATGAGCGAGATCCGGCGGGTAGGCGGCCGCCGGAGACCTCGAAACGCGGCGGGGGGCATGAACCGGTTCCTTTGAGGGGGGCTGGTTGGTATCGGCAGCACGGCCCGACACCTGAATGACGCTTCACCGATTCCGTGCTGGTCACACAAATGCCACCCAACGCGGCCGCGCGCCTCCTCCTTCAGGGGGATGTGGACCTCCGCCGCCGCACGCCGGGAACGAGGGTACGCTGATCGCGTGGAGCGGATCTCGCTGTCGACCGAGGCGCGTGAGCAGTTCGTCGACGTGACGGACCAGGTGGCCGCCGCCGTGCGGGCGCTGGGCGTGGAGGAGGGCGCGGTCGTCGTGCACGTGCCGCACACGACCGCGGCGGTCACGATCAACGAGGGGTTCGATCCCGATGTCGCCCGCGATGTGCTCGGTGTGCTTCAGGCGCTCGTGCCGCACGAAGGGCACTACGCACACGCGGAGGGCAACTCCGACTCCCACGTGAAGGCGATCATGGTCGGCTCGACCCAGCTCGTCGCGGTCGAGGGTGCGGAGCCGGTGCTGGGCCGGTGGCAGCGGATCTTCTTCTGCGAGTTCGACGGCCCCAGGCGCCGTCACCTGCTGGTCGGGCCGGTCACGGGCCCGTTGACCGGCTAGCGCAGGATGCTGCCGGCCACGGCGGCGAGGATGCACGCCGCGGCGGACGCCGCGATCACGAGGTCGATGATCCGCATCGCCCCGAGCGAGTGCTCGTGCGGGGCGGGACGGGCGGTGGGATGGTCGGTGCTCATGCTGCTGCTCCAGGGGTCGAGACCCATACACCTTCGGCCTTCGGGCGGACGGACTCCCTCACCCGTTTGCGGTATACGGCGTCAACGCGGTGCGTCGCCGTCGATGCGGGTGCGGGGACGGACAGCCGAGATGCCGTACCGTGCCCATCGCAGCGCGAGGATCAGCGCCCCGACGAGGGCGGTGGCGGTGCCCATCGCCAGGAACAGCACGCCCAGGGCGATCGCCTGCTCGGCGCTTGTGGAGTCGCGGAGGAAGGACACGAACACCGCCTCCCGCACGCCGATCCCGTTCAGCGACACCGGCAGCACGAGTGCGGCGAAGAGCACCGGCCCGGTCGCGTAGATCTCGGCGACCGGCACGTCCAGCGAGAGCGCCTGCACCAGCATCCAGATCGTGCCCACCCGCGTCATCTGCACCAGCAGGGCCAGCCCGCATACCGCCGCCAGCGTTCCGCGGTGCTCGCGGTAGCCGTGCAGCGCCTCGTAGAACCGCTGCCCGGCGGCCAGCTGGCGGCCCGCCACCCGCGGCTCCAGGTACCGGGCGGCGAGCCCGCGAAGCCGTGCGGAGAAGAGCAAGGCGAGCACGACGACGGCGGCGGCGCCGAACACCGCCTCTGCGGCGACGACCTCCGGGCCGCCGGCCGAGTGGCCGCCGGCCGCATAGGCGACGACGGCCAGCGCGACCAGCGAGACGACGCCGACCAGCCGGTCGATCAGCACGGACGCGACGGCCTCCGGCGCCTCGTGCGTCCGCCGCCCGAGCTCGACGGCGCGCACCGCGTCGCCGCCGACGGCTGCAGGCAGGAACTGCCCGATGAAGAGCGCGACGAAGTACGTGCGCGTCAGCCACCCGATCGGCGCATCGAGCCGCTTGGCGGACAGCAGCAGCCGCCACCGCCACGCCATCACCGGCACCGTCGCGATGTTGACCGCGATCGCCAGCGCGACCCAGGCGGGGTCGGCCCCGCTCAGCGTCTGCCAGATCTCGCCCGGGTCGGTGAACCAGAGCAACGCCGCGAGCACGACCGCCGACACCGCGGTGCCGGCGGCGACCCGCGTTCCCCGGGTCATCGCGTGAAGGCCGCGTGCAGCTTGTGCAGCGCCGCCAGCACGTCGTCGACGTCAGGCTCGGTATGTGCTCCCGCAAGCGGGAGGGAGAGCACCGTTCTCCCGGCCGCCTCGGTCGCCGGCAGCGAGACGTCCGGCAGGTTCTCCCGGTACCAGGTGAGCGTGTGCACGGGCAGGAAGTGCAGCCCCGTCGCGATGTTCTCCGCCATGAGCGCCGCCGCATAGCGGTCGCGGTCGCCGCCCGCCAGCTCGGGATCGATGCGCACGACGTAGAGATGGTGGGCGTGGCGCCCGAACGGCGGCCGTGCAACGGGTGTGATCCCCGCGAGCCCCGCCAGTCCGCGGTCGTACCGTTCGACCAGGCGCAGGCGGTTGGCGAACAGCTGGTCGAGCCGGTCGAACTTGGGCAACGCGACCGCCGCCTGCAGGTCGGCGAGGTTGGCCTTGTAGCCTGGCACGACAACGTCGTAGTGGCCGAGGCTGCGCGAGTGCTGACGCCGCCAGGGGTCGCGCGTGATCCCCTGGGCCCGGAGCAGGCGCAGGCGCGCAGCCGCCTCGTCGTCGGCGGTCGTCACGACACCGCCTTCGCCGCCCGCGAGGCTCTTGGTGGCGTACAGGGAGAAGCACGTGTAGTCGCCGATCGAGCCGACGCGGCGGTCGCCGACGGTCGTCTCGACGGCATGGGCAGCGTCCTCCACCACGACGAGGGAGTGCTCGCGCGCGATCGCCATGATTGAATCCATGTCGCACGGCCCGCCCGCGAAGTGCACCGGCACGATGGCTCGGGTGCGCGGACCGATCGCCGCGCGGATCGCCTCCGGATCGATGTTCAGCGTTTCCGGGTCGACATCGGCGAACACCGGCTGCGCGCCGGTGTGGACGATCGCGTTCGTTGTCGCCGGCCACGTGAACGAGGACGTGATCACCTCGTCGCCCGCGTCGAGACCCGACGCAACGAGCGCGAGGTTCAGCGCCGCGGTGCACGACGATGTCGCGACCGCGTTCGCCGCTCCCACCCGGGCGGCGAAGCGCTGCTCGAGCAGGGCGGCCCGCGGCCCGCTGGTCAGCCAGCCGGACCGAAGGGTCTCGACGACGGATGCGATCTCCTCTTCGCCGAGCACCGGCGGGGAAAACTCGAGCAGCCGCTCGCGCACGGGGGCGCCGCCGTCGATGGCGGGTGTTGATGGGGTTGTGCTGCTCATACGACCTCGAACCGCACCGCCTGGACGGCGGCTCGCGCCCGATCGAGCGCCTCCTCCCGGGTCGCTCCCTGTGTGATCACGTAGCCGGCCCGGTCGGTGGCGGTGCGCAGAGGCCCGTACCGGTGCCCGGGGGCATGATAGAAGCTGGCCTCCCCCGGCCCGTCCGCCGAGACCAGCTCGCCCTCGGGCGCGCGCAGGAACTCGATCACGCAGGCGCCGGCGGGCCGCGGCTGGAGGCCGGCACCGTCGACCGGCACGCCGAGCGCCGCGCGGATGGCCTCCGCGGCCAGGTCGACGCCTGCGGCGAGCCGGCAGATCTCGGAGTCGTGACCGCCGCCCAGCCGTGCGGCCACCTCCATGATGCGCGGCCCGTCCGGCGAGAGGATCAGCTGCGTGTAGCTGGGTCCGTTGCGGATCCCGAGAGCGCGCGCCGCGGCCTCCGCGGCCTCGGCCGCCGCCTGGTCGTCGAGCCCGCTCGGGTAGACGTGCCGCTGCGCGACGCCCGGGGCTCCGTCGAAGTGCTCCCGCGCGGTGACGGCGACCGCAACGAACCGGTCGTCGACCGTGAAGCCGTTCACCGTGACCTCGGGACCAGGGACGAAGGCTTCGTACACCACCCGACCGCTTCGGGAGGCTCGGCGCGCCACCGTGGCTGCAGCGTCGACGTCGTCCCGGCGGCCAACGACGGTCATCGCGCGCTGCCCCTGGCGGTCGGGCGCCTTCACGACGCACGGGTAGGACGGCGGTGCGTCAAGCGACCACGCCGGCTGCGGGACGCCGGCCGCGTCCAGCGTCTCGCGCTGCGCGATCTTGTTCGTGCACCGCACCGCCGTGGCGACGTCGAGCGGGTGGGGGAGGCGCAGATCCTCGGCCACGTACGCGGCGATCCTGACCGGCCAGTCCGTGCCGGGCGCGATCAGCCCGCCGGCACCACGCTCGCGCGCCACCCGCAGCACCGCGTTGGTGTCCTCGGTCGACACCGCGACGTCGCCCACGCCGGGCCGGCTGTCGCAGATGACGGTCAGGGCGCCCAGCCGGTGAGCGGCGTCGACCGCCTGGCGCTGCGCGGGCGCGCCGCCGAGGACGACAAGTGTCAGACCGTCTGCGCGGTCTGCTCGGCGGCGAGGACCTTCTGCCACCACTCCGGGTTCTCCCGGTACCAGGCGATGGTCTCGGCCAGTCCGTCCGCAAAGGCGATGTTCGACCGCCACCCGAGCAGCCGCTCGGCCCTGTCCGTCGACCCGATGTGGCGGTCGACCTGTCCGGGCCGGTCGTCGACATGCCGCTTGAGGCTGGCCGGCTTGCCCAGCTGGTCGAGGATCATGTCCGCGATCTGCTCGACGGACTCGTCGACGCCGGTCGCGACGTTGATGGTCTCGCCCTTCACCTGGGCGAGCGGCACCTCGCACGCGCGCGTGATCGCCTCCGCCGTGTCGAACACGTGAAGCCAGTCACGGCTGGCCTGCCCGCCGCCGTGGATCGTCAGCGGCCGGTCGGTGAGCGCCTGGATGATGAAGCGGGGGATCACCTTCTCCGGGTGCTGGTAGGGCCCGTAGTTGTTGAACGGGCGGATGATCACGACGGGCAGGTCGTAGGTGCACCAGTAGGAGTAGGCGAGCCGGTCGCCGCCGGCCTTGGTGCCGGCGTAGGGGGAGCGGGGGTTGATCGGGTGGTCCTCGGTCATCGGGTCGCTCTCGGCGGTGCCGTACACCTCGGACGAGGAGATCAGGACGAAGCGGTCGACCGGCCGCTCGCGGATGGCGTCGAGCAGCACCTGCGTGCCGACCACGTTCGTGGTCACGAACTCGGCGCCGCCCTGCTCGATCGACTTGGACACGTGGGACTCGGCGGCCGCGTTCACGATCACGTCGACCCCGTCCAGCGCTTCGGTGACGTCGTGCACGTCGCGGATGTCGCCCTTGATGAAGCGCAGCCGCTCGTGGCCCATGACGTCGTCCAGGTTGTCCAGGTTGCCCGCGTACGTCAGCGCGTCCATGGTCACGACCTCGTGCTCGGTGCGCTGCAGCAGGTACCGGATCATGTTGCTGGAGATGAAACCGGCGCCGCCGGTGACGAGGATGCGCTTCATGTGCCTACCCGAGCTCTCGATCGATGTAATAGATGGGGCGCTGTTCGATGTCCCTCTGGATGCGGGCGAGATATTCCCCGACCACGGCCATCAGGAATCCCTGCAGTCCCAGCACGAACAGCACCAGCCCGCCCAGCAGCAGCGGGCCGGGGAAGTTGCCGTGGCGGATCCAGTACACGACGCCCCAGAGGCCGACCACGAGCGACGTCAGGATACCGCCGATCGCCAGGATCGCGCCCACCCACTGCACCATCTGCGCCCAGAAACCCGTCAGCACGTGGAGGCCCAGGCGGATCAGCTTGAACGCCCCGTAGCGGCTGCGGTCGGCGCGCGCCTCGTGCTGCAGGTCGACCTCGGTCACCCGCGCGCCGGTGGTGCACACCAGCGCCTTGGTGAACTTCTGCCGCCCGATCCGGTGCATGACCGGCTCGATCGCATCCCGCCGGTAGGCGTTGAACGCGCAGCCGAAGTCCGAGATCGGTGCCCCCGTCAGCCGGGCCAGCAGGCCGTTGATCACGCGTGAGGGCATCCGGCGAAGGAAGAAGGCATCGCGCCGCACGATCCGGCGGCCGCTCGCGACGTCCGCGCCGTCGCGGATCGCCGCCACCAGCTTGGGGATGTCACTCGGCCGGTTCTGGAGGTCGCCGTCCATCGTGACGACGATCCGGCCGCGCGCCCGGGCGATACCGGCGTGCATCGCCGGGTGCTGGCCGAAGTTGCGCTTGAAGGAGATCACGCGGACGCGCGGGTCGCGCCCGTGGATGCCCTCGAGCAGCGCCATCGTCCCGTCGGTGGAGCCGTCGTCGACGAAGATCACCTCGGCCATGATGGCCGCCTGCGACAGCGTCTCGTCGATGCCTTGCCAGAGGCGCTCGAGGGTCGCCTGCTCGTTCAGGACCGGGATCACGATCGTCACCTCGGGCGCGTGCAGCGCGCGTTCGGCGGCCTGCGGTGCGGCTTCCGTCGCCATGTCGGAAGCGTACCGGTTCGTGCGGATCCGGACGTGCCCTTCGGCCGCGCCCCTCCCGGCCCGGTCGTCATAATCCCGCGCGATGCGCGCCTTCCCCACCGACCGCTGGGCGCCCGCCACAGCGGCGCTCGCGACCGTCGGCTATGCGGTCGCCGTGATCGGGTTCGGGCTCGTCTTCCGGCCGCTGCACAACGACGAGGGCGTCACGCTGTCGGTGGCCGGTCAGAAGTCCCCGCGCGACGTCCTCGAGACGGCGATCGACGAGCGTCACGGGCCGCCCCTGCACTACCTCGCGGTGCACGCGTCGCTCGCGATCCGCGACGACATGCTGGGCCTGCGCATGCCGTCGGCGGTGTTCGGGATCCTGGCCGTGGCGCTCGCGTACGGGTTCGGGCGGGAGCTGCTCGGGCGCGCCTGCGGGGCGGTGCTCTCGGTGATCGTGGCGACGCTGCCAGAGGTGGTGCACCTGGCGCAGTTCGCGCGCGGGTACACCGCGATGCTGGCGGCGTCGTTCGGGAGCCTGTGGCTGCTGCTCCTGCTCGTGCGGACCCGGCGGGCGCGGTACCTCGTGCCGTACGCGACCTCGGCGCTGCTGCTCGTGGCTTCCCATCCGTTCGGCCTGTTCGCGCTGGCATCCGAGCTGACGCTGCTCGTGGTGCTCGGCCTTGCCCCGCTCCGCCGCGGCTGGCGCGCGCAGCGCAGGAACGCCGCCGTCCTCAGCGTCGCGCTGGTCGCCGGGCTGGTCGCGCTCGTGCTGCTCTACCGGGTGTACTCGCAGCTTCGCCCGAAGTACGGGGTGGGGCAGGGCGGGTCGGTCGTCGACCTCGGCTCCAGCGAGTTCTGGCGGCGCATCGGCGACTCCTGGACCGGATCGTCGCACGTCACGGTATGGGTGCTGCTCGCGGCGGCGGCGGCGGCCGGGCTCGCCGCGCTGTGGCAGCGCGACCGCCGCGCCGCCTTCATCCTGGCGGTCTGGCTGGTGCAGCCCGTGGCGCTCCTGTCCGTGCTGACGGCGACATCGAGCGACTTCGCACCGGAGCGCCATCTCTCGTTCCTGATCCCCGCGTACGCCGCCGCGCTCGCGAGCTTTCTGGTCGAGATCGGTCGCCGCGCGGGACGCTACGGCGTTCCGGTCGCCGTGGCGGCGACGGTGCTGCTGGCGGCCCCGGGAGTGACCGCGCTCAGCCGCGACATCGGCAACTTCACGCCCGACCTGCGGAACGCGAGCCTCTATCTGGGCGCGCGCTTCGACCCGTCCGACGTGCTGCTCTCGACCGGCGGCGTCCCGGAGCCCGCGGTGGACGCGCGGCTCTACGGTGCGTACATGGTGCTCGAGGCGCGCGATCAGGACCCGCTTTCGCGGTGGCGGGACGTCGGCAAGGACACGGGCTGCAACCTGGTCGAGCGGCTCGACGTGCCGGCCGGCCCGAGGGACGCGTGGGTGCTGCTGCGGTCCCCCGACCCGGAGACGCTCCACATCCGGCTCGAGGCGACCGGCTTCGACGACGTGGCGGTGTTCGGGCCGTTCGTGATTGCCCGGCGCCACCTCGAGTTCCACACCGCTACGGCGGCGATCCGGGCCGGGCTTCGCGCATACCGCGTCGCGCGACTGCTCAGCCCTGGGACACCTGACTTCGCCCGGCTGGCAGGCACCTACCGGGCGGCCCGCGGGTATGCGCGGCACCCGGAGCGCTGCCCGTCCGGTTAGGCCAGCCCCTCGCGCGCCTGCGCGGCCAGCACCGGGAAGTCGATCCGCTCGCCGGTGATCTCGTGCAGCAGGTCGTCCGCGTCCAGCGACTGGCCCAGCTCCCACACCTCGCGGAGCAGCATGCCCGCCTCCCGGCGCTTGAACCAGGCGCCGCCCCAGCGGTCCCGAAGCCAGGCCGAGAGCTGCGCCTCGAATGCCCACGCGCGCAGGTAGCAGGTGCAGTAGAAGCCGCCGTCGACGTCCTCGAGGTAATCCGACGCCGGGAACGGGACGCCGCAGGCCGCGGACTGCAGCTCCGCGTAGCGCTCGGGCAGCTCCTCGAGCGGGGTGCCGCTGTGCAGCTCGAGCTCGTAGGCAAGCTTGCCGGCGTAGCGGCGCAGCGTGAACAGCTTGATGAAGGCGGAGAACCGGACGAAATCGTCGCTTCGCGGCATGTCCAGCCGGGCGGACAGCCAGTGCGGGTCGGGGACGAGGTACTCGAACAGGAACGCGAATCCCTCGGTGACCCCGTTGTCGCCCAGCAGGCGGGCCTCGGCAGGCAGCGACCGCTGCGTGTGCGCGAAGTGCTCGGTGTGGCCGGCTTCGTGGAAGAGGGCGAGGTAGTCCTCCTGCCCGCCCTGCGGGAGCGTGACGAGAACGACCCGGTCGGGAACGCGGATCGGCGCGCAGAAGGCGCGCGGCTGCTTGCCCCGGCGGGCATCGACGTCCAGCTCGACGTTTCGCTGCCGGTCGATGTCGATGCCCATGCCGGCAAGCGTGGCGCGCAGGGCCGGTAGCGCGCGATCCGGCGGGAAGGCGGCGTCGAACTCCGGCGCGCGGAGCAGGCGGGAGAGGTCGGCCGGGCCGGCGTCCTCGATCGCGACGCCGACGCGGTCGCGCAGCTGCCGTTCGAGCTCCTGCGCGAAGAGCGCCTCGGTCTGCTCGAGGAAGGCGTCGGTGTCGGCGCGCAGCCCGGCCGGGTCGAACCCGAGGCGCTCGTAGAGCTCGAGCACGGTGGACGCCCCGAGCTCGGCCGTCAACTCCCGCTCGCGCAGCGCAATCGACTCGAGCAGGGGGTTCAGCTCCCGCTGGGTGACCTCGCACCGCCGCCTGTGGAGCTCTCGGCGGCGACCGTGATCTGGCTCGTTCAGCAGCCGCGGCCGCACCTCGCGGTAGGGGATCTCACCGCCGTCGAACGGCACGGTGAGCGCGGCCTCGCGATTCGCCGCCTCGTCGGTCAGGTGCTTCGTGCCGTCGCCGACGTAGGCCTCCGCAGCGAAACGCCGGAGCTCCGCGGGTGCGCCCGTGTCGGCCAGCTCGCGCGCGCTGGCGAGCGTCGTCAGGTGCCCGTAACGGTCGTAGATCGGCGCCATCTCCATGGTCGCCTTCAGGCCGGCGTTGTGCGCGTAGTACTCCGCCAGCGTCTCGGCCATCATCTCCTCGAGCTCGGCGCGGTAGGTCTCGAGGTCTATCGGCACCCACCTACACTACCGGCCGATGCCGGCAGTCACACGCAACCAGGAGCTCGAGCTGACGATCGACAGCCTCGCCTACGGCGGGCGCGGCGTTGCCCGCCATGGCGACCTCGTCGTGTTCGTCGCACGCGCGCTCCCCGGAGATCGGGTGCGGGCGCGGGTGACCAAATTCAAGCGCCGGTACGCCGAGGCGCGTGCCGTGGAGGTGCTCGAGCCCGGGCCGGGCCGCGTTGCGCCGAGGTGCGCGCACTTCGGCGTGTGCGGCGGGTGCTCGTGGCAGGACCTGGACTACGCGCAGCAGCTGCGGCACAAGCAGGCACAGGTGGCCGACGCCCTCGAGCGGCTTGGGCGGCTCGACGGGGTCGAGCTGCGGTCGATCGAGCCGGCCACGGAGATCTGGGGATACCGCAACAAGCTGGAGTACTCGTGGTCGCAGTCGCCGGACGGCCCTGCGCTCGGGTTCCACGTGGCCGGCCGGTGGGACCGGCTGATGGCGGTCGAGACATGCCACATCGCGTCGGAGGCGTCGAACCGGGTGCGGCGCGGGTTCGAGCGGTGGGCGCGGACGCAGCGGCTGGAGGCGTACGACCAGCGCACCGGGGAGGGATTCCTCAGGCATCTGGTCGTGCGCGAGGGTCGCCGCACCGGCGAGCTGCTGGCGATGCTCGTGACCGCGCCGGGAGGCGTGCCCGCCGTCGACCGGCTCGCCGAGCTGGTGGGCGGCGACACGGTCGGCGTCGTCCACGCGGTCAACGACGGCGTGGCCGAGATCACGGGCGGGCTGGACGCGGTACCGCTGTTCGGGTCGTCCGAGTTCGAGGAGCGGATCCTCGGCTTGACGTTGCGCCTGTCGGCCGGCGCGTTCATGCAGACCAACACCGAGATGTGCGACGTGCTCTACGGGCACGCGCTCGAGGCGGCGAGGCTCGGCGCGGACGATGTCGTCTGGGATCTGTACTGCGGCGCCGGCGCGATCGGCCTGCTGGCCGCGCCGCACGCCGCGCGGGTGGTCGGAATCGAGATCTCGGCCGAGTCGATCGAGCGCGCGCGCGGCAATGCCGCGAGAAACGGCATCGCGAACGCCGAGTTCGCGCAGGGGGACGTCGCGAAGGAGGTGCGGCCGCTGCTCGAGCGCGCGCCGCGGCCGGACGTCGTGTTCGTCGACCCGCCGCGGGCCGGGCTGACCCCGAGGGCGGTGCGCCGGGTGCTGGAGCTCGCGCCCGAGCGGATCGCCTACGTCTCGTGCAACCCGACCACGCTCGCGCCGAACGCGCGGCAGCTGGTGGACGGGGGCTACCGGATCGACTGGGTGCGGCCCGTGGACATGTTCCCGCACACGCACCACATCGAGTCCGTGGCGCAGTTCACCCGGGCCTGACGGCCGCCCGGGGGCCGGCGACCCGTCACGATTCCGTCACGATCCCGCATCAACCACCCGTCGGGGCTTTGACTCCAATAATTGGGTGATGCGCGGGGACGGCTCAACCATCCCGGTGAACCGTCACAATTGTGTGTCAAGACGGCACCACCCACCCGTCGGGGCTTTGACCCCGCGGACCGGGTCGCCGGTTTGCGGTATTGACAAGCCGCCGGGAGCCGTCCGCCCATCGCAGCTCGCGTCAGATGCCCGCCGGCACGCCGTGCATGATCTCGGCCAGCTGCCGAACGCCGTCGGCGATGCGCGGCGACGGCCGCGAGAAGTGGGCGTTCGCGTCGACGGCCACGTGCGGCGCCGGCAGGTCGAGCACAGACGCGTCGGCCTCGGCACGCTCGCGGCCGAACCCGCACGGCCCGGCGACGATCAGCTCAGGCTCCGCCGCGGCGACCGCCTCCCACGTCGTCGGGAACGACGGCTGCCCGGCGCGGCCGAGCACGTCCCGCCCGCCTGCAAGATCCACCATCTCAGGCACCCAGTGGCCGGATGCGAAGGGCGGGTCCAGCCACTCGGCGACAAAGATCGCCCGCTGCGGCATCCCCGCGACCGCGTCCATCGCGCCGACGATCGTCCGCCGCATCGTCGTGACCAGATCCACGCCGCGTTCGCAGCTTCCCGACCGGCACACATCGAGCCGGTCGGCGAGCAGCCGAACCGTGCCCTCGATCTCCCCGATCGTGCGCGGGTCGAGCGAGATCACCTCCGCCTGAACCGCTCGCAGCTCCGACACCTCGTCCGACGACACGGCGCACACCCTGCAGAGATCCTGCGTGATGATCAGGTCCGGCTCCAGCTCGGCCAGCACCGCCTCGTCGACCGCGTAGAGCGATCTGCCCTCGAGCACCGCGGCACGCACGGCCTCGTCGATATGGCGCTCGTCCATCCGGGCCGTGTCGACGCGCGCAGCCGTCACCACCGGCAGCTCGAGCACCTCCTCGGGGTAGTCGCATTCGGCCGACCGTCCGACCAGGAGATCCGCCAGTCCGAGGGCCGCGACGATCTCGGTTGCGCTCGGAAGCAGCGAGACGATGCGCATGCCCGAAGCCTAGACCCGGCCGCCGGCGTGCCGCGCGCCGCTAGCGCAGGGCGTCGACCAGCTGGACGGCGCGCGGCGTCCCCAGCCCCGTGACGTCGTCCCACCCCGGCGCCGTCCGCAGCGACGTGTCGCGGTCGAGCGAGCGCAGCAGCGTCGAGATCGTCCCGTCCGGGTTCAGTCGATGCCGCAGCACGGCCAGGTGGCCGCCGCTCGGCGTGATGTCGTTGAACACCCCGCGCCCTGCGAGCGCGTACAGCGCAGGGTTGAGAAAGCCGTTCGACCGGCCGGAGGACTGGTTCGCAAGCGTTGCCAGCCCTGCCATCAGAGGCGCTGAGAGGCTCGTGCCGCCGATCCAGGTCTGCTTCTGCTCGGTTCCGCCGTTCGGCTTCGAGAACGTCTGCGTGAAGAGCACGCCCGTCTGCGGGTCGGCGACCATCGCCACGTCGGGCTCCGCCCGCTGCGTCCCGGGCACCACGCCGTCCTGATACGACGGCTTCGCGTACAGGCGGCTCGCGCCGCCGCCGGCGCCGTAGAGGAACGAGCCGGGGAACGAGGGTGCCCATCGCCGCCCGGTCCAGCCCAGCTCGGTCGTGCCCCAGCCCGTCTCCCACAGCCGCTCCCCGCTCGCGCCCACCGCCAGGCTCGTCCCGCCGACCGACGTCACGAGCGGGCTCGAGTCCGGGAACCCGGCCGAGACGCGCCCCACCGCGCCGAGGTTGTCGCCGTCGTCGCCGGACGCGAACACCATCTCCATCCCCTGTGCCTGGGCCTGCTCGAACACCGAGTTCAGCGCCCGCACCTCGCCCTTCGATGCGTCCGACTCCGCCATCCCCCAGCTGTTCGACACGACGTCGGCCAGCCGGTTGTCGACCACCTCGTTCAGTGCCTGGTCGAGGCCCTTGGTGGTGTTCGCCGCTCCCACGTAGACGATCCGCGCCTGCGGCGCGATCGCGTGCGTCCACTCCACGTCGAGCGCCTGCTCGATGTACCAGTTCTGCGTCTCCGCCGGATCCTTCGGGTACTTCAGCGTCCCGGGCGCGACCACCTCGCTGTAGCGGACGGGCGGCAGCCCGAACGACCGCGAGAAGCTCCTGATGTCCGAGCGGATCGTGGGGGAGAAGAACGCGCCGGTGATCGCGATCGTCTGCCCGCGCCCGTCCAGGCCGCGAGCGTGCAGATCGTCGATGCCGTACGCCGAGGCGATCTGCGACGGTGTGTAGCCGCAGAGCAGCCACGGCAGCGGCTGCCCGGGGGCGAACGGGTTCGGAAACCGCGTGCTCGTTCGCTCGCCCCAGGAGTGGGAGCAGGGGCCGAGCGACGTTCCCGTCGGCGGCGGCGGCGGCGCGTGCTTCGCCCGTGGCTCGGCGAGCGCGTACGCGCTGTCCAGCCCGGTGATCGCGGTCACCGTGGGCGCCAGGTCGTTCGGGATGACCGGGTCGGAGTCCGGCGCGCGCACCGTTTGCCCGTTGACCTGGTACAGCGACTCGTTCACGCCGAAGGCCTGCTCCACCTGCGCCACGGATCCTGAGGCCGTCACGAACAACCGGTTCTTCGGCACCTCGACCAGATCGAACCGCTCGCCGGTCAGCCAGCGGGCGACGCGCTTGACGTCGCGCTCCTCCGGCGCGAAGCGGCTCCGGAACTCCTGCGGGCTCAGCCATCGGTGGTACTGCGCGCTGGTCGCGTCCCGCTGCTCCGCGAGCAGGTCATCCAGGCCGGACTGGTCCCGCCATCCCAGCCAGACCGAGAACACCACCCGGCCGTTCGGGGATGCCTGGCCCGCCTGGTTCCCCCGCGTCGCCCACGAGGGCGCGGTGCCGGGTACATGCGCGTGCGACGTGGCCTGCGCCGTCGCCGAGGATGCCAGGAGCGCGGCCCCGATCAGGGCTGGGACTGAGGTGCGGCGGAGCAGCCCGAGCGGAGCCATCCCTCACCCATCGACTGCCGGCATCAGGCCGAGGAGTCCCGTTCGGGTGAACCAGCTCTCCCCCGGATGCGATCGGCCAGCTGCGCGCCGTTCGCCGTCAGGAACGCGATCGAGAGCAGGGGCAGCGCGGGCAACGCCCGGTTCAGCTCGTACGAGAGGTACAGCGTCAGCCCGAACGAGGCGGTCATCGCCGCCCACGTTACGGCCGGTCGCAGGCCGAACACCCGAGCCGCGGCGAGGAACACCGAGAAGAACACGAAGTCGCTGGCGCCGATCTGCGCCACGCCCTCGCTTCCCAGCGGGTGGAACGCGAGCGTGAACGCGTTCAGCACCTGCTCGTGGTGCTCGACGATCACCTTCGTCGGACCCGCCGCGACGCTGTAGGTGTCCACCACCGCGATCAGGATCGCGATGCCGACGATCTCGACCGGCGTCTGCAGCAGCGACGCCAGCGTCAGCCCGATCAGCGACGCGGCGAGCAGCTTCGTCAGCGTCGCGGGCGTGCCCGGATAGCCGGCCCAGATCAGCACCGCCGTCGCGCCGGCCGCGGCGACGGCCGCGGCGAGCAGCCTCGGCCCCAACCGCGCAAGCGGCTCGAGCGCGAACGGCACCAGCGTTGCGAGCGGGATCGACACCAGCGCGAGCCCGGCGACGTCGGCGGCGGTGCCGGCACTGCGCGCGACATGGGGCGCCAGCAGGTCGAAGGCAGCCAGCGCTGCGAGCGCCGCGCACGCGCGCCGCGCGATCAGTACGGTGGAAGGTTCTCGTACCACTCGCCGAGCACCTTGAACGCCGACCAGAAGTCCCGCTTCGCCGTGGAGTCGTTCAGCGAGCCGTCGATGTCGGGCACGGCGAGCACGTCGATGGTGGGCGTGAACGGCTGGATCATGCCCGGCGTGTACTCGACGCCCGCCGCGAGCGGGAACTCGAGCCCGTTGAGAAAGCTCACCGACTCCTCGCCCATCGCGACGACGATGCCCGGCTGGGTGATGTGCAGCTCGCGCGTCAGCCAGGCACGCGCCTGGGCGACGTCGTCGTCGTCGGGCTCGATGTCGACCTTCAGGCACACGCTTCCATACAGCTTGAGGGGGTCGATGCGAAGCCGCTCGATGCTCTTCAGCACCGCCTGGCCGGCGCGGCCGAAGAACGCGACGCCTTCCTGCACCTCCGCGGGCATCGGCCGGTACTTGAGCAGGAAGATGTCCGCGAGCGGATGCCCGGTTCCCATCACGGGCGCCTGCGACGGGTGCCGCTCGCCGATCCACGTGGCGATCTCGTGGCCGAGCTGGTTCGTCTCGGCGATGGCGCGCGCCTGGTAGCGCTCGTAGATCTGATCGTCGGGAACGCTCACCCCGTCATATTGGCGCATCCGCGAGCGAAACCTCCACCCAGGGCAACCTCCGAGGGTCAAGGCCGTGGGATTCGTGGCCGATCACACCTGGAGATGCCTCGGCCGTCCCGACCCGTCATGCTCGCCTCCCTGGCCGCGCTGGCTCCGCCGCTGCTCGTGGCCGCCGGAGCTCGCACGGTGGCCGGCGAGTTCGAGCTGCCGGGGGTGCATGTCGTGGCCGTCACGGGCACGGCATCGTTCGCGGCCGTCATCTCCGTGTTGATGACGCGTGCCGCACTGCACCGCAATGACATGCGCGCAGGCCTGGTCGGCGTCGCGTTCACGGCCGTCGCCGGCCTGATGACGGTGCACGGCCTCGCCACCCCGGGCTTCCTGCTCGAGGAGTACGGGCGCAACGCGACCGTCGGCCTGGCCGGCGTTCTCGCCGTGCCGGCCGGCGGGCTGCTGCTCGCGGCCGCGACGCTGGCGCCCACGGTGGCGGCAGGTGCGCGGCGAATCGTGATGCGCCTCCAGATGGCGGTGCTGGCCGCGCTGCTCGGCTTCGGCGTCATCGGGCTGACGCACCCGGCGCTGATCCCGCTGATCCCGCTGCAGATCGAGCCGTGGGCCTACGTCGTGCTCTTCCCCGTCGCCGCGGTGTACGGATGGCTCGCCTGGCGCGCCGTGCACACCCATCAGCTGACGGGCCGGCGCGCCGACCTCGTCGTCGCAATCGGGCTGGCCTGGCTCGGCGCCTCGATCGTCTTCTACATGCTCGCGGACGTGTGGTCGTTCCAGTTCTGGGCGGCGCACGCGCTCGAGGCAATCGGGTTCGCGGCCGTCGCCGGCGCGGTTGCGGTCGACCTGGCCCGGCAGGTGCCGTCGCATCACCTGTACCGCCGGATCGACGGCAGCGATCTGCTGGAGTCCGAGGAGGACTTGCTCGGCGGCTACGTCCGCAGCCTGACGGCGACGATGGAGCTCCGAGATCCGACCACGCGCGAGCATGCCCGCCGGGTGGCCGCGCTGGCCGTCCGCGTCGGGATGCACGCCGGCCTGCCGGACCCCTCGCTCCGCACGCTGGCGATCGCCGGTCTGCTGCATGACATCGGCAAGCTGCAGGTGCCCGAGACGATCCTCAGGAAGCCGGGCCGGCTGACGGACGAGGAGTTCGCGGTGATCAAGACCCATCCCGACCGCGGCGCCGATCTGCTCGCGCACCTGGGCGGATTCGACCGCGAGCTGCCGCTCGTCCGGCACCACCACGAGCGGTTCGCGGGCGGCGGCTACCCGTCCGGCGGCCCGGCGGAGCGGCTGCCGGTCGAGGTACGGATCCTCACGCTCTGCGACGTCTACGACGCCCTGACCAGCATGCGGGCGTACCGCGAGCCGTGGACGCACGATCGGGCGATGGAGCAGATCGTCAGCGAGTCGGGGACGACGTTCGACCCGGCCTGCGTCGCCGCGCTGACCGAGGTGCTGTCCGGGCCGGACGTGCGTGTGACGGTACTGCGCCGGTCGCTCGGCCGCCGGCACGTCATCGCCTGACGGCGGCGGTCAGCTCCCGGTCTTCCCGACCTGCTGCACCCACTTCAGCCCCTGCAGGTACAGGAGGTTCTTCGGCCTGCGGACGATCTCGTTGTGGCGCATCGACACGAGGAACTCCTCCGGCCCGTCGAACGCGGGGATGCGGTTGATCGCCGTGCCGATGCCCTGCAGCACATGCGCGTCCGAGCCGGCGGACTGGACGAGGTTGTACTTGGTGGCGAACCGGAGCGCGTCGTCGTTGAACGAGTCGAACAGCAGGCGCGAGTTGTAGACCTCGAAGACGTCGATCTCGTCCAGGTGGCGCAGCAGCGTCGAGGAGTCCGGGATGGTGTGCAGCCGGTCGAACGGGTGAGGCATCAGCACGAGGCCGCCCTGGCGCTGGATCTCCAGGATCGTGTCGGCCATCGGCATGCCCTTCTCTATCCGCTCGGTGAGGAACAGGCCGATCACCTCGCCCTGTGCAGTCTTCACCTCCTCGCCGACGATCACGGTGATCGGCTTGCCGAGCGCCGCGGCCTCGAATGCTCCCGAGATCTCGTTGTGGTCGGTGATCGCGATGGCGCCGAGCCCCTGCGCGATGCAGTGGTCGACGAGGGCCTCCGGGTCGGTCGCACAGTCGTGCGAGTGGCTCGTGTGCATGTGCAGGTCGACCTCGACCATCTGCCGCCTCACCGGCGGCATGCCGGTCTTCGCCCGGCGCCGGTGGAGCAGGCTGTCGTAGAGCGCCTCCAGCCGGGCGGCGAGGGCATCCGCGCTGCGCTCGGCGGCTGCCGTGAAGGCCTCGCCGGAGACCCGTGCGCGCAGCGCGCCATCCTCCAGCGCGCGCACGGCGGCGGCGGCGGCCAGCGGCGGCTGGTCGACCGCGTAGCGAAGGGCAGGCCCGTCGTCGTCGGCCGACACGACCACCGCCCCGGCGGCCCGTGCCTCCCATGCGAGCGCGCTGCTGCCATCCGGTGCGGCGACGAACACCTCCGCGCTGCGCAGGAGCACCGCCCGCGCCTCGTCCGTCTCGAGCCCCTCGACGCGCACGCGGCCGCGTGCGCGTGGCGGGATGTACGGCCGCATCGGCCGTCGGCCGCGACGGTCCCAGGCGAGCACCAGCTCGACGTCCGGGGCGTCGGCGGCCATGCGCAGCAGCCCGCGCACGACGGTGCGGGCCTCGCCCGTCCACTCGGCGACGACCATGCCCTTGCGCTTCTCGCCGCCCCTGGCGAACGCGGGCGCTATGGGGGCCGGCTCGATCCGGTACTCGCCGGGGTAGACGCCCGCCGCCTGCTCCGCGGCCTGCGGGCTGGCGGCGATCAGCGCGTCGATGCGCGCGCCGTAGCGCTTCCGGCTGCCGCCGCGGATCGGGTAGGCGACCGCGCGCTCGACCTCGGCATGGAACGTCGCGACGGTCAGCCCGCGCGTGTGCCGCAGGGCCGCCGTTGCCAGACCGGGCACCGTCGGCTCGTGCGCATGGACGATCTCGAACCCGCCCTCTCCCACCGCCAGCGCCACGTTGGCCGATGCGGCAACGGGGATCCCGGCGCCGCGCCCGCGACCGCGCGAGCCGTGCGGCACGGCGGGCCCCACGGCAACGGCGAGCGGTTCGCCGGGCAGCGCGTGGATCGCCTCGGCGTCGCCGCCCGCGAGCGCACGCAGGCGCTGCCGGCCGCTGCGCAGGGCCCGCGTGGACGCGCTCGGCGCGAGCACCGTGACGCGGTGCCCACGCCGGGCGAGGCCGGTTGCCTCGTTGCGGACGTACTCGGCGACCGGGTGCGACCCGGCCAGCGCGTACGGCGAGACGAGGCAGATCCTCAGCGTTTCGACCATGGCGGGAGCCGGTTCGGTCAGCTGTTCGCCGCCGCCTTCTGCTTCTTCCCGGGCTTCGCGCCGTACTGCCCGATGAAGGTCTCGACCTGCGTGTGGCACTCGTCGTCAGGGTGCTGTACCGGCGGGGACTTCATGAAGTAGGCCGACGGCCACTCCAGCGCGCCGCCGATGCCGTTGTCGAGCGCCAGCTTCGCGCAGCGGACGGCGTCGATCACGATCCCTGCGGAGTTCGGGGAGTCGACCACCTCGAGCTTGAGCTCGATGTTCAGCGGCACGTCGCCGAACGAGCGGCCCTCGAGCCGGATGTACGCCCACTTCCGGTCCTCGAGCCAGGCCACGTGGTCGGAGGGGCCGATATGCACGTTCTTGGCGCCGAGATCGTGGTCCAGCTGCGAGGTGACGGCGTTGGTCTTCGAGATCTTCTTGCTCTCGAGGCGCTCGCGCTCCAGCATGTTCAGGAAGTCGGTGTTGCCGCCGACGTTCAGCTGGTGCGTGCGCTCGAGCCGCACGCCGCGCTCCTGGAACAGCCGCGCCAGCTTGCGGTGCACGATCGTCGCGCCGACCTGGGACTTGATGTCGTCGCCGACGATCGGCAGGCCCTTCTCCTCGAACCGGCGGCGCCAGTAGGGCTCGCGTGCGATGAAGACGGGGATGCAGTTGACGAAGCCGCAACCGGCCGCGAGCACCTGCTCGACGTACCACTTGGTCGCCTCCTCGGAGCCGACCGGCAGGTAGCTGACGACGACATCCGTCTTCGTCTCCTGCAGGATGCGCACGACGTCGGACGTCTCGCCGGGCGCCTTGGTGATCACCTGGGACAGGTACTTGCCGATGCCGTCGTGGGTCATGCCGCGCTGGACGGGCACGCCGAGCGTCGGCACCTCGGAGAACGTCACGGTGTTGTTCTGCCCGCTGAAGATCGCCTCGGACAGGTCCTTGCCGACCTTGTCGGCGTCGATGTCGAAGGCGGCCGAGAATTCGATGTCCGAGATGTGGTAGCCGCCCAGGTCGACGTGCATCAGGCCCGGCACGCGCTCGCCGGGGTCGGCGTCCTTGTAGTACTCGACACCCTGCACGAACGACGAGGCGCAGTTGCCGACGCCGACGATGGCGACGCGCACCTTCCCGTTCGAGCTGCGGTGTCCGTTCTGAGAGGCCGTCTCGGCCATGCCTACTCCTCCAGTTTCGATTGCAATTGGGTGCGGACGAAGGCCATGCGCTGGGCAACGGTGAACGCGGTCAGCGCGGCCAGGACGTAGATGACGTAGGGCAGGACTCCCAGGCCGGCGAACGGCAGTGCCACCGCCAGCAGGACGATCCGCTCTGCGCGCGCCATCAGGCCGACGTCGCCCTTGAGGCCGAGCGCCTCGGCCTTGGCACGCGTGTAGCTGACGAGGAACGAGCCCACCAGCGCGACGAATACGCACGCGAGCGCGACGGTATGCCCCTGGTCGGCGAGCACGAGCGCGATTGCGCCCAGCACGACGCCCTCGCTCATGCGGTCGAGCGTCGAATCGAGGAAGCCGCCGAACGGGGTCATCTTCCCGTGCGCCCGGGCGAGCGCCCCGTCCAGGGCGTCGATCACGCTGCCCAGGATGAAGACGGCCGCGGCCCACACCCAGTGGCGCTCGTAGATCAGCGCGCCGGCTGCGACGTTCAGCAGGAACCCGGAGGTGGTGAGCTGGTTCGGGGTCAGCGGAACGCTGCGGAAGCGCTGCATGAAGCGCAGCGCGACGCTGCGCCCGCCGTTGGTGTAGCCGTCCTTCAGCCGGGCAAGGGAGGTGGTCATCGCGCGTACTATACCACGCGCGCTATCTCGTGCATGGACCAGCCGCAGCCGCGGCGTGCCGGTGGCGCTACGCCGGTTCGAGGCGCAGGCGCCGCCGGGCCGACTCCGGCAGCGTGGGATGGTGCCGCTCGATCACCCACGCGACCGCGAGCGCGACCAGCGCGAGCACCGCGCCGAGCACGGCGTCGAGCCAGAAGTGGTTGCCGGTGGCGACGATCGAGAACACGATCAGCGGCGGGTAGAGCAGCCACGTCAGCCGTACGGCGGTGCGGCGGACGAGGAAGAAACAGCTCGCCCCGATGATCAGCGAGAAGCAGGTGTGGACGCTCGGCACGGCAGCGAACGGATTCGAAAGGAATGCGATCGGCCCGGAGTCGAAGTTCACGCTGGCCGTCTTCTCCAGCGTGTCGATGAACCCGAGGTCGGTGAGCATCCGCGGCGGCGCGGTGGGGAAGAAGAAGTAGCCGACCAGCGCGATCGCCATCGCCGAGAACACGATGTTGCGGACGAAGTAGTAGTGATGGTTCCGCCGGAGGTAGAGCCAGAACATGAACAGCGTCGTCACCGCGAAGTGCGCGTGGAAGTATGTGATGTTGGCCACGTCGAGAACGGAAGGGTGGCGGAGCGCGAAGTGCTGCACGTCCATCTCGCTGAAGATGCCGAGCGTGCGCTCGACAGAGACGACGTCGCGGGCGTGGTTGAAGGCGGCGGCCAGGTCGCCCTCGGCGAAGGTGCGCGAGAGCTCGTAGAGGAGATCGACGCCGACGAACAGTCCGAGCTGCAGCACGAAGTCCGGCCAGCCCTTGGGCAGGATCCTGAGCCGCTCGCGGGACCGCGCTGACGCCAGCGTCGCCATGGTTCCATGCTACCCGACGAGGCGGATCCGCAGACGGCGGTCGTCTACCCGCCGATGTGCGACATCTCGACGCGCCGGCGGTCGCGGGTCTCGGCGCCGCGGATCTCGGAGTAGCGGTCGGCGCGGCCCCGCCAGACGCCGGTGAGCATGGCGGCGAGCTCGCGGTCGGAGGCGCCCGCGCGAAGGGGAGCGCGCATGTCGGTGCCGTGGGTGCCGAACAGGCAGGTGTAGACCTCGCCCTCGGCCGAGAGCCGGGCGCGGGTGCAGCCGCCGCAGAACGGGCGGGTGACGGATGCGATCACGCCGATCTCGCCCGCGCCGTCGGCGTAGCGGTAGCGGGTCGCCACCTCGCCCGGGTAGTTCGCGGGGAGGGGCTCGAGCGGCCAGCGCTCGCCGATGCGCTCCAGGATCTCGCCGGCGGGCACGACATCGTCCAAGCGCCAGCCGTTCGTCGTGCCCACGTCCATGTACTCGATGAAGCGCACGACGGCGCCGGTGCCTCTGAAGTGGCCCGCCATGCCGGCCACCGAATCCTCGTTGACGCCGCGCTTGACGACGGTGTTGACCTTGACGGGCAGCCCGGCCGCCTGCGCCGCCTCGATGCCGGCGAGCACGCGCGCGACCGGGAAGCGCACGTCGTTCATCGCCTGGAAGACGTCGTCCTCCAGCGAGTCGAGGCTGACGGTGATTCGGTCGAGCCCGGCATCGCGCAGGCGCTGCGCCTTGGCGGGCAGGAGCGAGCCGTTCGTGGTCAGCGTGAGGTCGGAGAGGCCGTCGTCACGCAGGCCGGAGAGCATGCCGATCAGCCGCTCGACGTCGCGGCGGACGAGCGGCTCGCCGCCCGTGACGCGGATCTTGCTGACCCCCGCGGCGACGAAGATCCCGGCCAGGCGGACGATCTCCTCGAAGCTGAGCAGCTGCTCTCGTGCGAGGAACTGGAAATCGTGTCCGAACACCTCGCGCGGCATGCAGTACGTGCACCGGAAGTTGCACCGGTCGGTGACCGAGATGCGCAGGTCGTGCAGGGGGCGTGCGAGAGTGTCGGTGACCGGAGCCATCCCGAGAAGAGTACCCATCAGCCGCTTCGCGACCATCCTCGATCGCCTCCACGCTCAGCTCGGCGAGCCTCGCCACCGGAGGCTCGCCCCGCTCGACGAGCTGCTCATGACGGTGCTCTCGCAGAACACGAGCGACGTCAACACCGGCCGCGCCTACCGGGCGATGCGCGAGCGGTTCGGCACGTGGCGTGAGGTGATGGAGGCCGATCCGGCGGCGCTGGTCGAGGTGCTGCGGCCGGGTGGGCTGGCGAACCAGAAGGCGCCGCGCATCCAGTCCATCCTGCGAGAGCTGGACGCATCGGACCAGGGCCTCGAGCTGGAATGGCTGGCCGGCTGCGATCCGAACGACGCGCTGGCATTCCTCACGGCGCTGCCGGGGGTGGGGGCGAAGACGGCGAGCTGCGTGCTGCTCTTCTCGTTCGGCATGCCGGTGATGCCGGTCGATACGCACGTCCACCGGATCGCGCTTCGGCTGGGGCTGATCGGGCCGCGGGTGTCCGCCGAGGCGGCGCACCCGCTGCTGACCGCGATGACGCCGCCACACCGGATGCTCGAGGCGCACCTGCTCCTGATCGCGCACGGCCGGACGACGTGCAAGGCGCGGCGGCCGCTGTGCGGCGAGTGCGTGCTGCTCGACCTCTGCCCGACCGGCCTCGCCGCGGACGGCGCGCCGGCCGCGCAACCTCCCGTTACGCGTTCGCGTCAGCCGGGAGCCGTTTCTCGAACCAGTGGTGCGCGTAGCGCTCGTCGTTGAAGGGCGCAACCTCGCGGTATCCCGACGAGCGGTAGAGCGCGATCGCCTCGACCAGCGCCCGGTTGGTCTCCAGCCGCACCGCCGGTGCGCCGTTCCCGGCCGCAAACGACTCGAGCTCGCGCAGCAGCCGCCGTCCCAACCCCAGGCCGCGGGCGCCGGGCGAGACCCACATGCGCTTCAGCTCGGCCGGTGCATCGCCGTGCAGCTTGACGGCGCCGCACGCGACCGCCTCGCCGCGCAGCCTGGCGAGCAGGAGCACGCCGCGCGGCGCGCGGAGCTCGTCGTCATCGGCGGGGAGGCTCCTCGCCGGGTCGAACCCGCCGTCGAAGCGGGTGCCCAGCTCGTCGACGTAGCGGGCGACGCACCGCCGGGCGTCCGCCTCCGCGGGATCGGCCGGCCGGATCGCGACCATGGACGCGCGCAGGAGCCGCTCGACCTCGTCGACGGCTGTCACCAGCCGGTCTCGCTGGCGCTCGTCGAGCGGCTCGAGCATCGACCGCACCAGCTCGTCCGAGCGGCGGTCGAGCTGCTCGTGCTCCGCACGGCCTCGTCGCGTCAGCCGCGCCCGCCGCAACCGGCGGTCGTGAGCTGCCGGCTCGACGGTCACGAGCCCGTCGCGCTCGAGCGCCCGCAGCATGCGCGACGCGTAGCCCGCATCGATCCCGAGACGGCTCCTGAGCTCGCGGACGTCCGCGCCCGCGGGCCCGATCTCCCACAGCAGGCGCGTCTCGCCGAGCGGCCGCCCACGGCCGAGGTACGTCTCCTCCAGGCCGCCGATTCGCTCCGTGACCGTGCGGTTGAAGGCGCGGATGCGCCCGATCTGCTCATCCTGCATTTGTCTGACTCTAGTCAGATTTGAGGCGCACGGAGCCATGATCGCCGCGACTGGCACGCCCTCGACAAACTTGCTATAAAGCGACTGAGATTTTCTATCCCAGAATGGCTGATGTACCCGTACAAGGAGCAGATTTCCGTATGAGCAAAGTGATTGGCATCGATCTGGGCACGACCAACTCGTGCATGGCGGTGATGGAGGGCGGCGAGCCGACGGTCATCCCGAACGCCGAGGGCGGCCGCACCACACCGTCCGTCGTCGCGTTCACAAAGGACGGTCAGCGGCTGGTGGGCACGCCCGCCAAGCGGCAGGCGGTCACCAACCCGCAGAACACCGTCTTCTCCATCAAGCGCTTCATGGGCCGCAAGGCCGGCGAGGTGTCCGAGGAGCAGACGATCGTCCCCTACGAGGTGACCAGCGGCCCCAACGGCGACGCCCGGGTGAAGGCCGGCGACAAGACGTTCCCGCCGCAGGAGATCTCCGCGATGATCCTCCAGAAGCTGAAGGCAGACGCCGAGGCCTACCTGGGCGAGCCGGTGGGGGAGGCCGTCATCACGGTCCCCGCGTACTTCAACGACGCGCAGCGCAACGCCACCAAGGATGCCGGCAAGATCGCCGGCCTCGACGTGCTGCGCATCATCAACGAGCCGACGGCGGCGTCCCTTGCCTACGGCCTCGACAAGGAGCACGACCAGACGATCCTCGTCTTCGACCTCGGCGGCGGCACCTTCGACGTGTCGGTGCTCGAGCTCGGCGACGGCGTGTTCGAGGTCAAGGCCACCTCGGGTGACAACCACCTGGGCGGCGACAACTTCGACAAGGCGATCGTCGACTGGCTGGCGGCGGAGTTCAAGCGCGAGCAGGGCATCGACCTGTCCAAGGATCCGATGGCGCTGCAGCGCCTCTACGAGGCGGCGGAAAAGGCCAAGATCGAGCTGTCGACCACGCAGTCGACGAACATCAACCTGCCGTTCATCACCGCCGACGCCGACGGCCCCAAGCACCTCGACACCACGCTCTCCCGCGCGAAGCTGGGCGAGCTCACCCACGACCTGATCGAGCGCACCGTCAGCCCCACCAAGCAGGCGCTGTCGGATGCCGGCCTGTCCGCGTCGCAGATCGACCAGGTGATCCTGGTCGGCGGCATGACGCGCATGCCGGCGGTGCAGGAGAAGGTCAAGGAGCTGATCGGCAAGGAGCCCCACCGCGGGGTCAACCCGGACGAGGTCGTCGCCATCGGCGCCGCCATCCAGGCCGGCGTGCTGAAGGGCGAGGTCAAGGACGTGCTCCTGCTCGACGTCTCGCCCCTGTCGCTCGGGATCGAGACCAAGGGCGGCGTGATGACCAAGCTGATCGAGCGCAACACCACCATCCCCACGCGCAAGGCCGAGATCTTCTCGACCGCCGAGGATGGGCAGCCTTCCGTGGAGATCCACGTGCTGCAGGGCGAGCGTGAGATGGCCGCCTACAACAAGACGCTGGGCAAGTTCCAGCTGGTCGGCATCCCGCCGGCACCCCGCGGGGTGCCCCAGATCGAGGTCGCATTCGACATCGACGCGAACGGCATCATGCACGTGTCGGCCAAGGACATGGGAACCGGCAACGAGCAGAAGATCCAGATCCAGGGCGGCTCCGGCCTCTCCGACGATGAGGTTCAGCAGATGGTGCGCGACGCCGAGTCGCACGCCGATGAGGATCGCCGCATGAAGGACCTCGCTGAGGCCCGCAACGAGGCCGAGGGCTACGCCTTCTCGGTCGAGAAGTCGCTCAAGGAGAACGAGGAGCGGCTCGACGAGGCGACGCGCAGCGACATCCGCGCCAAGATCGACGCGGTCAAGCAGTCGCTCGAGTCCGACGACGCGACCGAGATCCGGTCGAAGCTCGAGGCCCTTCAGGAGGCCAGCTACGAGCTGGGCAAGCTCGTCTACGAGCAGGCTCGCGCGCAGGCCGGCGACGGTGCCGCGAACGGCACCGCCGAGACGGCCGCCGACGGCGACGAGGAGATCGTCGACGCCGAGGTGGTCGACGAGGCGGGCGATCGCGCGTGACCGAGCAGCGACCCACCACGGAGCCCGATCCCGCCACGGCGGGGTCGGGCTCCGACACCGGCGTGGACGAGGCCGAGCAGGTCGAGTCGGAGCTGGACGAGGCGCGGCGGGCGGCCGAGGAATACCTGGCCGACCTGCGCCGCGTCGCCGCGGACTTCGACAACTACCGCAAGCGGGTGGCCCGAGACGCGGAGGCGCAGGCGACCCGCGCGGCCGAGTCGCTGGTGTCCGAGCTGCTCCCGGTGCTCGACAACCTCGAGCGCGCGCTGGACGCATCCGAGCACCACGAGGACGCGAAGGTTGCCGAGGGCGTCAAGCTCGTCCAGCAGCAGCTGGTCGACCTGCTGCGCCGCCGGGGGCTGGAGGAGATCGCCACCGAGCCGGGCGGGCGGTTCGACCCCCACGTGCACGAGGCGCTCAGCCAGCAGCCATCCGAGCATCCCGAGGGAGCGATCTCCGAGGTGTGGCAGCGCGGCTACCGGCTGGGAGACCGCGTGGTGCGACCGGCCCGCGTGGTCGTGTCGAGCGGCAGCCCCGCAGAGGAGAACTGAGTGCCGTCGCATTACGAGACGCTGGGCGTTCCCAAGAACGCCTCCGCTGACGACATCAAGAAGGCCTATCGCAAGCTGGCCCGCAAGTACCACCCCGATGCCAATCCGGGCGACGCGGCCGCCGAGGCGCGCTTCAAGGAGATCAACGAGGCGCACGACGTGCTCTCCGACCCCGAGAAGCGCAAGCAGTACGACGCGTTCGGCCAGACGTTCCGGCCGGGCCAGGGCCCCACGCCCGGTGGCGGCTTCGGCGGCTTCGAGGGATTCGACATGCGCAACGCGGCGGAGGGCTTCGACCTCGGCGACCTGTTCGGCGGGTTGTTCGCCCGCGGCGGCCGCGGCCAGGAGCCGCGCTCGCTGCGCGGGGCCGACGTCGAGGTGTCGGTGCGCGTCTCGTTCGAGGACGCGCTGCACGGCGCCACGGTGAAGGTACCGGTCGTCAAGGCCAACACGTGCACCCAGTGCCATGGCAGCGGCGCCGCGCCGGGCACCTCGCCGACGATCTGTCCGGAATGCAAGGGCCGCGGCGTCACCGCCGAGAGCCAGGGCTTCTTCTCCCTCAGCCACACCTGCCGCCGCTGTGGCGGGGCCGGCACCATCATCGAGCAGCCATGTGGAGTCTGCGGAGGCAACGGACGCGTCCGCTCGACCAAGACCTATCAGGTGCGCATCCCCGCCGGCGTCAAGAACGGCACGCGGATCAAGGTCAAGGGCAAGGGGGAGGCGGCGCCGCGCGGTGGCGAGCCGGGCGACCTCTACGTCGTGACGCAGGTCGAGGAGAGCGGGCTGTTCCAGCGCCGCGGCGACGAGCTGGTGGTCGACGTGCCGGTCACGTTCGCCGAGGCGTCCATGGGCGCCGAGGTCGAGCTGCCCACGCCCGACGGCCAGCGCGTGAAGGTCAAGGTGCCGGCCGGCTCGACGGACGGCAAGACGCTGCGGGTGAAGGGCCGCGGCGCGCCTCGCCTGAACGGCGGCGGCACCGGCGACCTGCTGGTGCGGCTGCGGATCGCAGTGCCGTCCAAGCTGTCCAAGAAGGAGCGCGAGGCGCTGGAGAAGCTCGACGAGCTGCAGCGCTCCAGCCACGGCAACCCGCGTGACAGGCTGTTCGCATGATCGACCCGGCCGAGCACCCGCGCTACTCGATCTCGGTGGCCGCCGAGCTGGCCGGGATGCACCCGCAGACCCTGCGGATGTACGACGCGAAGGGGCTGGTCAGCCCGCGGCGGACGCCCGGCGGAACGCGCCGCTACTCGGACTCAGACATCGCACGGCTTCGCAAGATCACCCGGCTGACCGGCGAGCTGGGGATGACGATCTCGGGGGCGATCCACGTGATGGCGCTCGAAGGCACCGTCGATGAGCTGCACCGCAGGGTGCGGGCGCTGGAAGCACAGCTCGACCGTGAGACGCGGCGGCTGCACCAGGAGGTGTCGGCCGTTCACCGCCGCTACCGCCGGGACCTGATCCCCTACACACCACCAAAACACCCGGAGAGATGGATTTCCAGAAACTCACCATAAAGGCACAGGAGGCGTTCGCCTCAGCCCAGGGCGACGCGATCGCCCGCGGCAACCCGGAGCTGACGCCCGATCATCTGCTGGCGGCGCTGATCGACCAGCAGGACAGCGTCTCCGCGCGCGTGCTCGAGAAGGCGGGCGAGAGCCCGTCGGCGGTGCGCGCGGCGGCGGAGCAGCGGCTGTCCGCGCTTCCTCGCATGCAGGGCGCGAACGCACAGCCCCAGGCGAGCCGCGCCCTTCGCGCTGTGCTCGAGTCCGCCTTCGCCGAGGCCGAGGCGCTGAACGACGAGTACGTCGCGAGCGAGCACCTGCTGCTCGCGCTCGCCGACGGCGCGAGCGTCGACCGCCAGGCGATCATGAAGGCGCTCGTCGACGTGCGGGGCGGCCAGCGAGCCGCCTCGCCGGAGGCGGAGGGCACGTACGCGGCGCTCGAGAAGTTCGGCCGCGACCTGACCGAGCTGGCCGAGCGCGGCAAGCTCGACCCCGTGATCGGCCGCGACGAGGAGGTCCGCCGCGTCATCCAGGTGCTGTCGCGCCGCACGAAGAACAACCCCGTGCTGATCGGCGAGCCCGGCGTCGGCAAGACCGCGATCGTCGAGGGGCTCGCTCAGCGGATCGTGAACGGCGACGTCCCCGAGGGTTTGAAGAACAAACGCCTCCTCTCGCTCGACCTGGGCGCACTGATCGCCGGCGCCAAGTTTCGCGGCGAGTTCGAAGAGCGGCTCAAGGCGGTATTGAAGGAGCTCACGGAGGGGGAGGGACAGTTCATCACCTTCATCGACGAGCTGCACACGCTCGTCGGGGCGGGGAAGGCAGAAGGGTCGATGGACGCGGGCCAGATGCTCAAGCCGATGCTGGCGCGCGGCGAGCTCCGCGTCGTCGGTGCGACGACGCTCGACGAGTACCGCAAGCACGTCGAGAAAGACGCTGCGCTCGAGCGCCGCTTCCAGCCGGTATACGTCGGCGAGCCAAGCGTCGAGAGCACGATCGCGATCCTGCGCGGGCTCAAGGAGCGCTACGAGGCGCATCATGGCGTGCGCATCACCGACGGCGCCGTGATCGCCGCGGCGACGCTCTCGCACCGCTACATCGGCGACCGCTTCCTGCCGGACAAGGCGATCGATCTCCTCGACGAAGCCTCGTCCCGTCTCCGCATCGAGATCGACTCCATGCCACAGGAGATCGATGAGGTTGAGCGCCGCATCATGCAGCTCGAGATCGAGCGCACCGCACTGCAGAAGGAAAAGGACGCCGCATCGAAGGAGCGCCGACAGATCATCGAGCGTGAGCTCGCGGAGCTGAAGGAGTACCTGGGCGACGCCTACGACCACGCGCGGCTGCAGCGCTACGAGCAGGCGGTCGACGAGGAACTCGCGGAGGTGGGCGACGAGCCGACGCTCTACCGGACATC
>DASWRM010000014.1 GCA_036403155.1 Gaiellales bacterium
TGCACATCGGCCAGGCCGTCATGGGCGGCGAGGGAACGATCGACTTCCTGCTCACGGCCGTCTTCAACTATCCGACCTTCGCCGAGTCGTACAAGGTCGCCGCGCTCGACGCGATGAACCGCATCAACCTCATCTCCTAGAGCGGTCGTGCGGCGGCCACCCTTGCAGTGAAAGTCCTTACCCGGTTAGGGTCGGCTTTACTGGCCCCGGAAGAGGGAGTAGGGAATGAAGAGGGGACGCATGTGCGCGGCGCTCTGCGCCGTAGCAGTCGGACTCTTGCTCGTGCCCGTGGTAGACGCATCAGCGGCTACCCCTGGCGCGGCGCGGGAGCAGGCGCAGAACCACCGGATCTCACGGGTGATCGAGGTCACCCGGCAGATCGCGGTGAAGCTCGGCAACGTGGGCGGCTCGCTCAACACGCTGGCGGGTGTGACCGCGGGCAACGTGCAGGCTCTGAAGGACCTGCAGACGCTGACCGGTCAGATCGACACGCGGCTGAAGGGGATCGAGGCGGCGGCGCCGGTAATCCTCGACGCGCTGACCAAGCTCAAGGACGGGCTCACGGCCGCGGGTGCCGGGCTGCAGAAGCTCGGTGACGCCTATCAAGCCGTCGAGTACGGCCGGGCCGCATTGTCCGCAGGGGATGCCGACCTGACGATTGCGGCGGGCGGCGCTGGTACCAGTGCCGACATCCCAGACGATGGCAACGCGATCAGCGTCAGCGACGACGCGTTCGTCGTAGCCGGTGCTGGCGCCACGACCGAGACGCTCGACCTCCGGGCGCTGATCCGCTCGGCAGAGTCGGACGGTGACAGCTCATCGAAGACCGCCGGACAGGCTGGTGGCTTCCTCCAGCTCTCGAACGCGGACACCGGCGCGCGCATCGCGTGCACCGGCGTGCCAAGCAACCCACCGGGCATCCTGGGCACGGCGCCCGGCGACACGATCGTCACGCCGAGCGGCTCGACGACGTCGCTGCCCCTGAAGAACATCCCTGGCGGGCACTCGCGAACGGACACGACGGAGCCCACGGGGTCGAACGGGACGAACCTGTTCCCGAGCGCGTTGCCTGCATGCTCGTTCACAGCCACTCCGGGGACGACATACAGGGCGCACTGGAGCGTCCAGTTCCTCGACATCCCGACGTCGACGACGCCGGGTCCGACGGAGTAGGGCTCTCCCGAGTGATGCACTTGCGGGCCGGGCGCTGGGGGGCGCCCGGCCCGCATGCTCGTTAGGGTCAACGAGACAACCCAAACGAGGGAGGCGCAGATGGCAGGCAACGTCGACAACGCGAAGCAGGCGTACCAGGCGTTCTCGAACGGCGACGTGCAAGCGGCGACCGAGAACTGGGCCGACGACATCGTCTGGGACGGCGGCGGGCAGGACCTCCCCGGCGGCGGCGAGCACTCGGGCAAGGACGCGGCGCTCGAGACCCTGGGTCAGGCCGTCGGCGCGTGGGACGAGTTCATCCTCCACATGGACGAGTTCCTCGAAGACGGCGACACGGTCGTCGCACTAGGCCACTCGCACGTCAAGAAGGACGGCCGCGAGGCGCAGCTGCCCGTGGTTCACATCCTTCGCTTCGACGGCGACAAGGTGAAGCGCTTCCAGATCCTCACCGACAGCCACGAGGGCGCGAAGGTACTCGGCCTCTAGGCGGCAGCGCGGGGCGGGCTCTCCGCGACCTGGACGATCCGGGCGTGGAGGGCCTCGGCCAGCGTGCGCGGGTTCACCTGGAACAGCGTGTTGCCGTCGCCGCCGGCGGCGAAGACGCAGTCGTAGTCGAGCAGCGTCTCGTCGAAGGCGATCGGCAGGTGACAGCCGAGCGGCGAGACGCCGCCGATCGGGTACCCGGTGGTCGCGCGCACCTCGTCGGGGCTCGCCTGCCGGATCTCGGCGACGTCGAATACGTCGGCGAGCAGGTCGGTGTCGACGCGATGGGCGCCCGACGCCACCACCAGCACGGGGTCGCCGTCGGCGACGAACACGAGCGTCTTGGCGATCTGCGGCGCCTCGCAGCCGACGGCTGCGGCCGCCTCAGCAACGGTGCGCGTGGGAGCGTCGAGCGTCCGTACGTCGAGCTCCAAGCCCAGCTCGCGGGCTGCCTGGATGACCTTGTCCTTCATGTCCTTACGGACGTTATTACGAGCGTCTACTCATCTGCGTCACCCGAAGCGGTGACTGTCGAGGTAGAGCCGATGCGGCGACCCGGCTTGTGGCCGTTCGAGCCTGCCGGGCGGCGGCGCCCGCGGCGTGCGGCGGCCTTCGGCTTGGCGACCTCGACGCCGGCCGCTTTGGCCAGCTCCGCCAGCGACGCGTGGAGGTCGTCGGCGAGGTCGTCGAGGTCGGCCATGAGGTCGAAGTCGCCGACGAGCCCGAAGTTGATCGTGCCGTCGTAGCTCATGATCGCGATCCCGAGCGCCTGGTTCGGCGCCAGCGGCACCATCGGGAAGAGGCCCTCGAGCTTGCGGCCCATCATGTAGAGCGCGAACTGCGGGCCGGGCACGTTCGTCACCACGAGGTTGAACATCCGCTGCCGCGCCACCAC
>DASWRM010000015.1 GCA_036403155.1 Gaiellales bacterium
TGTTCCGCGTCGCCGCCTACGCCTCCCTGATGACCGACACCTACCCACCATTCCGCCTCGACATGGGCGGCGACGAATCACCAACCACCACCACCGCACCAACACCCACACCGATCGCCTCATGACCAACAGCGAACCAGCGACGCAAGACACCGAACCGCCCGGCCTGCTGTCGGCTGCTCGCGCGTTTGGTGTCGTGGCGGGGGGAACCTTCATCCTGAACGCCGCCGGGGCGGTGAGCGTGGCCGTGGTGGTGCGCTCCGTTGCCCGCCGCCGCCGTCCCAGCGTCCCCGCCACGGTCGGAACCGTGGCAGCGGGTGTCTACTTCGCTGCGGTTCGCCCGTGGATGCGCCGTTGGGGAGCGACCCGGGATGAGGCTGAAACAGCGCTGCCGGGCGACGAGCTCCTGGCGGACGCGCCTTGGGCCAAGCAAACCAGGGCGATCACGATCGATGCCCCGGTCGACGCCGTCTGGCCCTGGCTCGCCCAGATCGGCCAGGACAGAGGCGGATTCTATAGCTATGAGTGGCTTGAGAACCTGGCCGGCTGCAAGATGCACAACGCGCAGTGCGTGCACGCCGAATGGCAACACCGGACGGTCGGCGATCAGGTGCGGCTGCACCCCTCCGGCGGCCTACGATTGTTGCGCTTCGATCCGAACGAGGCGTTCGGCATGGAAGGTGGCTGGAACCTTGCCCTGAAGTCGCTTGACCCAGGCAGCTGTCGCCTCTACGCACGCTCGCGCCAGCGCAGGAACACCGCCGGAGCGTTGTACGTCACGCTGATCGAGCTCCCACACTTCATCATGGAACGCAAGATGCTGCTCGGTATCAAACAACGGGCGGAGAAACCCGCTTACCGCGGATGAACTCGCCGGCCGCCGTGGATCTGTACTGGCTCCCGCTTGGAGCGGGCGGCACCTCGGTGCGGTGGAACGCGCGGGCCTTCGAAGCGGTCGCCGCGCGGGTGAAGCACCGCTCGGTGCGAGACCTGTATCACTCAGCGCTCGAGGTGGTACTGCCCGAGACGGGACGCTATGTGATCGAACAGGCACCAGTCCCGGACGGACGCGGCGCCGACCGGGGCGTCGTTATCGAGGGGTCGGTTGGTACGCGATTGGCCGGCCACGCACGAATCTTCCGCTACGAGGTGCGACGATGGCGTGACGGTGCCATCCCCGATGTCGCCGAAGCCGTCGAAAGCCCACACAGGCTGACGAACGACCCACGAATCGCTCAGCGGCTATGGGACAGTGTGCCGAGCCTTCCCGCGCCGGCGTGGGGTCGCGACGAACTCGGTGCCGGCGAGATGTGGAACTCCAACTCGATCGTCTCATGGCTGCTCGTCCGTAGCGGTGTGCCGATCGAGGGGATCCATCCTCCGACTGGGGGCCGTGCACCCGGCTGGAACGCGGGCATCGTGGTCGCCCAACGAGAACACTCCCGACCGATGGCTCTCCGCCGGTAACATCGGCGGCGTGAGCGGCCTGACCCCGCTTGGCGAACGACACCTCGGTCATCGCACCGGCTGGCTGCGTGCGGCGGTACTGGGCGCCGACGATGGCGTCATCTCGGTGGCGGCGATCATCGTCGGCGTGGCCGCGGCTCACTCCAGCCGCGCAGCCATTGTCACCGCGGGCGTCGCCGGCCTCGTGGCTGGCGCAGCGTCAATGGCGGCCGGTGAGTATGTCTCGGTCAGCTCGCAGGCCGACGCCGAGCGCGCCGACCTCGCGCTCGAGCGGCGCGAGCTGGGCAGCGATCCAGTTGGCGAGCGCGCGGAACTGGCCGCGATCTACCGTGGCCGTGGCCTCTCGGCCCAGCTCGCCGAGCAGGTCGCGACGGAGCTGAGCGCCCGCGACGATCTGGTTTCGGTGCACGCCCGCGACGAGCTGGGAATGACGAAGCTTTCCCACGCGCGGCCCCTGCAGGCCGCGGCCGCATCGTCTTCCTCCTTCACGGCCGGAGCGGCGTTGCCTCTCCTGGCTGTTGTGCTCGCGCCTTCCTCGCGTCGGATCGAGGTGACGATGGCCGCAACACTCCTGGCACTGGCGCTGACCGGCTGGCTCGGAGCGCGGATGGGTGGCGCGCCACCCATCCGCGGGACCTTGCGAGTCCTTGTCTGGGGTATCGCGGCGATGGTGCTAACGATGCTCGTGGGCCGGGCCGTCGGAACCACCGTCTGACCAGCCGGTCGCGACAAGTGGTCACCTGTGAGTACTCGGCGACAACTTCCTACCCCGGGGTACGCCGAGCGGCGCGGGCCGCTGAGGCCGACCTCCCGGATCACGGGTTGACCGGTGGGTGAAGTAGCACGAGCAGGCTCCGCGCCACTTGACCTCGTCACCGCCAGTCGCATTCCGTCGCAAGAAGTCCTGAGGCGCGTGGACTCGACGGCGGCCGGGCTAAACGGGTCGCAGGCGGCGGAGCGTCTCCGAATCTTCGGCCCCAACGTGCTGCTGACGCATCGAGTGACGGCTGGTGGCGTGTTCCTCCGGCAGCTTCGAAACCCGCTGCTGATCCTCCTGCTGTCGGCGGCCGCGGTGTCCGGGTTCACGGGGGATCCTGCCGGTGCAGCGATCATCGCGGCGATCGTCGTCTTGAGCGTTGGGTTGGGGTTCGTGAACGAGTACCGGTCGGAACGGGCCGTGGCCGCCTTGCACGCCAACATCCTGCACGAGGCGCTTGTGGAGCGCGACGGGGTTGAGCAACGGATCGATGTCCGCGACCTGGTGCTCGGCGATGTCGTTTCGCTTCGGATCGGCGATGTCGTCCCGGCAGATATCCGGCTGATGGAGACCGCGCAGCTCGAGTGCGACGAGGCAGTGCTGACCGGCGAGTCGATGCCTGCCACGAAGTCCGCGGAGCCCGTCGCAGACAGCGGATCGGAGCTGGATCTGGCCTGCTGCGCGTTCATGGGCACGATCGTGCATCAGGGATCCGCGCGCGGAGTCGTCGTCTCGACCGGATCGGCGACGGCGTTCGGACAGATCGCGGTCGGGCTTGGTGCACCACCGGCATACACCGCGTTCCAGGCCGGGTTGAAGGAGTTCTCCAAGCTTCTGGTCTTCGTTGCCGCGGTCCTCACCGTCTCCATCTTCGTGATCAACGTAGCATTGTCTCGGCCAATCATCGACGCGCTGCTGTTCTCGCTTGCCATAGCGATTGGAATTACGCCACAGCTCCTGCCGGCGATCGTGAGCGTTAGCTTGGCGACCGGGTCGCGGAGGCTGGCGCGGCGCAGGGTGCTCGTCAAGCGCCTCGTCACGATCGAGGACCTCGGAAATATCGGCCTGCTATTCACCGACAAGACCGGCACGCTGACCGCGGGGGTTATCACATTCGAAACGTCCCTGGACGTTGCCGGAGAATGGTCGGCGGATCCCTTGCGGCTGGGACTTGTGTGCAATGAAGCAACGTCGACCCTGAATGGCGTCGTCGGAGGGAATCCCCTCGATCGGGCGCTGTGGCTCGCCCCCGCCGCAAAGGCAGCCTGTGCCGAGCCGAACGGGCCCGGCTCCTACCGGCGGCTCGGAATCCTGCCATTCGACCACGAGCGGCAACTGGCGTCCGTCGTGGCAAGAACGGCCGAGGGTGACGGGGTGCTGGTGACCAAGGGTGCCCCGGAGGCCGTTCTGGCCCGCTGCACCACGGTGCCCGCTGAGGCAACGACGGTGCTCGGGCGACTGTTTGGCGAAGGGGCGCGGGTCGTCGCGGTCGCCACGCGAGATGCTGGCGGCGTTACAGATCCGCGCCCCCAGGACGAGCGCGATCTGCGGCTCGTGGGATTCCTCGCGTTCAACGATCCAGCCAAGGCCGATGCCGGCGCGTCGATCGCCAAGCTCGCCGCGCTGGGCGTGGAGGTGAAGATCATCACCGGCGACAACGGCACAGTCGCCGCCGAGATATGCCGCAACATCGGCCTCGAAGTCGACCGGGTGCTGAGCGGCGCAGACCTCGAGCATCTCGACGACCACGCGCTGTCGGCGGAGATTCCCCGAACGACCGTCTTTGCCCGTGTCAGTCCCGACCAGAAATCGCGGATCGTCAAGATCGCCCGCAGCAAAGGTGACGACGTGGCGTTCTTGGGCGACGGCGTCAACGACGCCGTCGCGCTTCACGCCGCCGACGTCGGCATCTCGGTCGACTCGGCGACCGACGTAGCCAAGGACGCGGCCGACATCGTGCTCTTGGACAAGGACCTGGGCGTGCTCGCAGACGGGGTGCTGGAAGGCCGGCGGATATTCGCCAACACGCTGAAGTACGTGCTGATGGCGACCTCGTCGAACTTCGGAAATATGTTCAGCGCGGCGGGCGCGTCGCTTTTTCTCTCCTTCCTGCCAATGCTTCCATCGCAGATCCTGCTCAACAATCTGCTCTATGACGCCGGCCAGCTCGCCATCCCCACCGACCGCGTCGATCGCGAGATCGTCGCCCGTCCCGCGGCCTGGGACATCGGGTTCGTTCGCCGGTTCATGGCCGTATTCGGACCGGTCAGCTCGATCTTCGACTTCCTCACATTCTTCGTCATGCTGAGCATTCTCCAGGCCGACCACGCCGAGTTCCGCACCGGGTGGTTCGTCGAATCGCTCGCCACACAAACGCTCGTGGTGTTCCTCATACGCACGCGCCGCATCCCGTTCTACCGCAGTGGCCCTAGCCGCGCGATGCTGATCACGCCGACCGCCATGGCAACCGTAGGGGCGATCCTGCCATTCACACCGCTCTCGCACGTCCTGGGATTCAGCACCCTACCGGTCACGTTTTTCCTGATCCTGATGGCGATGGTGGTCACCTACCTCGCGCTGGTCGAGTTCGCCAAGAGCCGCTTCTACACGCACGAACGAAACAGACCCATCCGCCCGTCAACTACTCATCAGGAGCAGTTCAGCCGACGCATCCGCCGTCGTGCCGGCCGCTTCATCCAGCACGAGATTGGCCACCTGCCATAAGCCGTCAGATAGCCGGAGGTTTCACGTTTCGTACTCAGTAGTAGACGGGAGTTTGCGCTATCCGAGGATGTCTGCGATACTGAATTTGCGCACCACCTGTCGGGTAATTACTCGCCGAGTATCGGCGGCCCCGACCTTCTGGGTGTCGCAGGGTCGCAGTTCCTCACGGTTTCCCCAGGGCAGCCGCATGACTATGCACGACGCGACCGTCGCCCTGGATCTACCGAGGAAGGGAGCAGGACATGTATGCCCTGATCCGCCAGTACGAAGGCCTCGATCCCGTTACGCGCGACACCGCGTCGAGGAAGGCCAACACGGAGCTACGTCCGATCCTCGCCAAGTCGCCGGGGTTCGTCTCCTACGAGTTGTTCGAGCACGAGGGTCAGCCTGAGTCCGTCTCGTCGATCAGCGTCTTCAAGACGCGGGCTGACGCGGAGGCCTCCGGCAAGCTCGCCGAGGATTGGGTTCACGCGAATCTGCCGTCCATGACCAAGCCCAGCCGGGTCGCCGGCGAGCTGGTCGCCCACTAGGGGCTCCGCGCCGGGGAGGGGCCGCTACGGCGGTCGCCCTCCTCGGCGCTCAAGCGATGACGCTTGCGACAGACAGAGTGCTCGACCACGCGTGGCGTACCGGCATCGGCGTCGCCGCAGCGGTCATACGCGCGCGTGAGCTCAGCGACCCTCTTGGCTGTGACGCGGTCACGCGAGATGCGACGCTGCTGGTGTCCGGTCACCAGGCGTGCGGTCCCGATGAGGCGCTATCCCGGCTCGTCTTCGTGGCACGACACACCGATCGCAGGGTTCAGCAGATCGCCGCAGAGGTCGTTGCCGCCGCCACCACCGCACAGGGGCTGACCGGCGGGGCCGGGTCGCGACCATACAGGTTCACGCTGTGACCGGCCCCTCCACGATCTGGATTCGCCGCTGTTCCCGGTGCCGCTCGGTCGACGACCGTCGTACATGGGAGAACCCCGAGGCCGCCCAAGCCGACACGAGCCTGGCTGAGCGCGCGCGCTGGCATCAGCGCCGTGGCCGGTGGGCCTGTCAAGCGTGCGCCACGCACAGCTTCACCGTCGAGCCCCGCGACCGCACTTCCGCCGATGTCGATGCATCGCGTGTAGCCGCCGACACGAGCTGATGCAGTGAGCCGGGTACCGGCGGCGCGTTGCGCCATTCGACGCGTCTACACTCGTGTGCCAGCGCGACTGGAGGTCGGGTGGACGGATTAACGCTTGGCGTGGTTGCGACGTCGGGTAAGGAGCACGAGCGCCGGCTGCCGATTCATCCCCGGCATCTGGAGCGGATCGACGCCGATCTGAGACGTCGCATCGTGCTCGAGCGCGGCTACGGGCGGCTCTATGGCCTCTCTGATGAGGAGCTGGCCACGCAGGTCGGTGGTCTTCTCCCGCGCGCACAGCTGCTCGCCGAATGCGACGTCGCCGTCATCGCGAAGCCGCTGCCCGGCGACCTGGCTGAGTTGCGGTCCGATCAAGTGCTGTGGGGCTGGCCCCACTGCGTCCAGGATGCTGAGCTGACCCAGCTCTGCATTGATCGGCGGCTCACCGTGATCGCGTGGGAGGCGATGAACCACTGGACCCCGGACGGAGCCTTCAGCCTGCACGTCTTCCACATGAACAACGAGCTCGCCGGCTACTGCTCGGTCATGCACGCGCTGCAGCTGTCCGGCACAACGGGCCACTTCGGGCCGCATCTGCGAGCCGCCGTCATCAGCTTCGGCGCGACGGCGCGCGGCGCCGTTGCAGCGCTTCTCGCTCTCGGCGTTCACGACGTCACCGTGCTCACGCACCGATCCGTCCCGGCTGTCGCATCCCCGATGCCGCCGGCGCGCCTGGTGCACTACGACCGCAACGACGCCGACCCGGCGCGTCGCCCGGAGTTGACGCACCCTGAGCGCGGCTCGCTGGCCGAGTATCTCGCCCGGCACGACATCCTCGTCAACTGCATCCTCCAAGACACCGAAGACCCGCTTGTCTTCATCACCAACGACGACGTCGACCGGTTTCAGCGCGGAAGCCTCATCGTCGACGTCTCGTGCGACGAGGGGATGGGGTTCGAGTGGGCGCGACCAACATCGTTCGACGAGCCCATGTTCACGGTCGGGCACGACGTCCACTACTACGCCGTCGACCACAGCCCGTCGTACCTGTGGAACTCCGCCACCTGGGAGATAAGCGAGGCCCTCATCCCACACCTGGGCGCAGTGATGGCCGGGCCGGACGGCTGGGCTGAGAGCGAGACGATCCGGCGCGCGATCGAAATCCGGCAGGGCGTCGTCCAGAACCCCCGCATCCTCTCGTATCAGAAACGCGACCCCGCGTACCCCCACCGCCAACTCTGAGCGATCTGCCGGGATGGAGGCGTCACCATGAACCACGCCTTACGGGTACATCACGAGCGCCGTGCGAGCGAACGTGCATAAGTGGTGTTGCTCTGGGTCGGCTCCGCGTCTCCTCGACGGCGTCCCATGACTCGGCCCCGGCGCCAGCCGACCACGCATGCTCAGGGCAAGCTCGCCGTCCGCATCGGGTAAGGCACGAACCGTTCCATGCCAAACGGGCGTCCGCCGAACCCCTCTGCTACGCTCTGAGCGTGGCACCAAATCTCCTCACCTGACTGGCACGCGGCCGCGTGCCGCCCGTTGTCCGCCGTCGTGTTTGTCTGGAGATCTGTTCGTGACCACTGCACCTACCATCGCAATTCGCCGTCTCGCCGTCAGCCGCGCCATCGCGGTCACCGGCTATGAGGCGGGTTGGATTGCGCTCATGGTCGCGATCTACGCGCGCACGCATTCGACGGTGTGGATGTCGGCGGCGCTGTTTGCGGCGATCGCCAGTTCCAGCCTGGTGGCGCCCGTGGCGGGTGCGCTCGGCGATCGCCATGACCGTCGCCGGGTGATGATCGTCTCCGAGCTGGCGGCTGCCGCGTTCGCCGCTGCGATGGTGGTTGCACACGCGCCGTGGCTGCTGGTCGCGCTGGCTGCGCTGGTGGGGCTGGCCGAGGCGCCGTTCATGCCCGCGTCGAGCGCTGCTGTGCCCAACCTGGTGGGAGACGACCGGCTGGAGTGGGCGAACTCGACGCTGGCCGTAGGCCGCAACGTGGGCCAGCTGCTGGGGCCGCTGGTCGGCGGCGTCGCGGCGGCCGCCGTCGGATCGGCCGCCGTCTTTGGCATCTCCGCCGTCGCCTTCCTCATCTCGGGCGCGCTGGTTGTGTCGGTGTCGGGCCGGTTCTCCGGCGAGCGCGGCGAGCATCACGATCGCCAGCTTCGCGCCGGGTTCGTGTTCGTCTGGAACTCACCGGCGCTGCGCGGCATGACGGTGGCCTGGATGGTGCTGCTGTTCCTGCTTGGGCCGGTGCTGGTGGCGGAGCTGCCGCTGGCGCACGAGTTCGGCCAGGGCGCGGCGGGCTACGGCATGATCGCAGCCTGCTGGGGCGGCGGCGCGATCGCGGGCTCGTTCCTTGGTCGGGTGACCGGCCGCAGGTGGGAGAGCCGGACGATGATCTGGGGCTGCCTGCTGATCGGCGCCGGCTTCGCCGTCGTCAGCGGCGCGCCGGTGTTCGTGGTGGCGATGGCGGGCATGATCCTGGCCGGCGTCGCGGAGGGCGCGGTCAGCGTCGCCGAGCAGACCATCATCCAACGCTGCACGCCCGACGGCGTCCGGTCCCGCGTCAACGCGGCCGGCGAGGCGGCCGCGATGGGCGCCTTCTCGCTGTCGTTCCCGGCCGCCGGGTTCCTGATCAACCTGCTCGGTGTTCGCGGCGCATATGCCATGGCCGCGTTCGGCTGCGTGCTGGCGGCGGCCGTGCTTGTGCCGGCCATGGGCGCGGCCCGCGCCACGGTCGCTGCCGATGACAGCCCGGTGGAGGAAGCGGTCGCCGCCTGAGCGGTGGCGGCGGGCGGCACGGCTCTTGCCATGCCGGTTCTCGACCCTCAGCCGGCCGGCTCCGCCGGTGAGAAAGGCGATGCCGATGGACACTCCATCACGACGAGCGCTCCAGCCCGGTGCCGCCCGGCTCTTCACCAAGCTTCGACGGCACCGGCCACAGCACCTCGAACCGCTCCAGCACCACTTCGCTGTTCTCGTCCACCGGGCGGCCTTCGCTCGCGAAGAACTCGATGTGCGCCCGGCGCCAGTGCGCCAGGCTGCGGTCGCCCTCGCCCTCCGTCCACGCGAAGTTCTCGTCCACCTCGCCGAAGGCACGGACAGACACGTCGGTGGTGCGGATCACGCACAGCGGCTCGCCGTCGCCGTCCAGCACCACGCTCATATCGCCGACCGCCGGCATCGCCTCGCCGTCGTCGCGGTACCACGAGTAGTTGCTCGCCGTCGCGCGCTTGGGGCCGTCACGGACGAGCAGCCCGAGCTCGGTTGGGTTGCTGCCAAAGCTCCACGCGGTGTACGGGCCGTCGATCCCGGTGGCGGCGACGAACCGCTGCCAGAAGCTGCGGACGCGTGGATCGCCACTCGCTGCGTCAGACGCCACCGGACCGAATCTACCAGTCCCAGCGAGATTGGGGCGAGTTCGTCTGATCGTGAGCTACGGCGAGTCGAAGTCGCATGATCGACGGCCCTGGTGGCCCGCTCTCGACCACAGCACTACTTCGACGTGATGAAGGTCTGCGGCGGCAGGTAGTCACGTGTTTCGTACGCGTGGGTGACCGCGGTGATGTGCATCGTCGCGTGCATCTCGATCGATCCGATCGGGTTGGCGGTGAGCAGGGTTGGAACCGAGATGATGGAGTTGCCGGTTTCGGGGCGGTTGAGGCCGTCCTCCCGGAACTGCGGGTAGCCGAGATGGTAGGTGGCGGTGATCAGCAGTATCAGCGGCACGGCGAGCGCAGCGAAGCGGATATGACCGCGGAACCCGCCGATGTGGCCGCGGAGCATGGCGTAGGCCACCGCGCAGGGAAACGCCGTCAGCAATAGGGCGTCGATAACGCCGTAGCCGAATCCGCGCCACAGCAGTTCGAACATGAAGTAGCCGCCATGTGGCCGTGGCGTGGCGTCGCTGTTGGAAAGCACGTTCCGCGCCATGATGAACGCGCCGATGACGCCGAGCCCAACGCTCCACGCCCAGCTGCGCGTGAACATGGCCAGTAGATCGACCTCCTCGGAGCGGGCGTACGCCGCGAGGAGCCATAGCGTCAACGCGAAGTAGACGCCATAGAACACGTCGTGCTGCAGGTCGAGCATCGACACCCCGATGTATGGGATCAGGAAGGCCACGACGTTGCCGAATGCGAACCACACCGCGTGGCGTGCGACGTGGTGGGCTTCCAGGGCTGAAGGAGCCTGAGCATGGTGAGTCGTCATGGTGATCTCACCTCCTCGTATGTGGGACAGCTTCACGGTGCCAACGTGACGGGCAACCGGCATCGGGGCCCCACCCCGGCATGGATGCGGGGAACTACGTGGCTGACCTTCCCGGGTGCGCCGGGAGTCGTCGCTCCGCGGCCCGGGCGATGCGCCCTTCGCTTGAGCTTTCCAACTTCATCGGCCACAATCGCGTCGATGGATGCGCAAGAGGCGACTCGGGCGGTCTGCGAGGCATGGGAACGGGGTGACGCCGAGGGCGTCGCGTCGCTGTTCGCCCCGGACGGCCGCTACGAGGATCCGCTGTTCCCGGACGTGGTCGTCGGGCCGGAGGCGATCCACGAGGCGGTCGCGCCGGCGATGGACGAGATCCGCAACCTCCGCATTCCGATCACGCATCTCGTCCAGGACGGTGACGTGGCCATCTGCGAGGCCCGCTTCCTGAGCGAGCTTGCCAGCGGCGAGGGTCGCTTCGACTTCGATTTCGCGATGGTGATCCAAGTCCGCGACGGTAAGATCACGCGCCTTCGCGAGTACTTCGACACGCGCCTCCTGGTGCCGTGACGCAGGACTCGCCGACTCGCAGCATGCAGCCGCTGCACTACACGGTGCGCCGCTCTCCGTACTTCGAACGGACGGTCGAGCTCGGCGCGGTCGAGTTCATGGTCTACAACCACACCTACATGCCGCTCGACTACGGCCGTGATCCGCGGACCGACTACGACGCGCTGGTCGAGCGGGTGACGCTGTGGGACGTCGGCGCCGAGCGGCAGTGCGAGTTGCGGGGGCCGGACGCAGTGCGGTTCGCGGATTATCTGAGCCCCCGGCGGCTGGACGATCTGCCGGTGGGCGGGTGCCGTTTCACGCCCGTGTGCGACGACGACGGCGAGATCATGGCCGACTGCGTCGTCCTGCGGCCGTGGGAGGACGTGGTCTGGTTCTCACACGGCGACGTCGATCTCGAGCTGTGGGCGCACGGCCTTGCCCGGGCGGGTGGGTTCGACGTCCGCGTCAGCGAGGCCGACGTCCCGCCGATGCAGCTTCAGGGCCCGCGTGCGCTCGACGTGCTGGCGCCGCTCTGTGGCGCCGATCTGGCCGGGTTGCCACGCTTTCGATGCGTCGAGACGACGGTCGACGGCGTGCCCGCCGTCGTCTCGTCGACCGGCTGGAGCAAGGAGCCCGGCCTCGAGATCTACCCGCTGGGCAGCCGGCGCGCGGCCGATATCTGGGACGCCATCGCCGATGCCGGGGAGCCGCATGGCCTCCTCGTCACCGGCCCGAACGTGGTGCGTGCGGTCGAGCAGGGCATCACCGACACGCAGTACCGGATGAACTCGGGGATGAACCCGTTCGAGGCGGGCATCGGCTCGCTGCTCGACCTCGACCGCACGTCGTTCGTCGGCCGGGACGCGCTGCGGCGTGTGGCCGCGGAGGGGCCCGCCCGCGTCACCGTCGGTCTGGCGGGGGCGCCGGGTGACGAGTCGATGCCGTGGCTGACCGACTTCTGGCCGCTGGAGCTTCCCGACGCCACGCCGGTCGGCCTCGTGCGCTGGGCTGTGTATTCGTTCGCCCTCGAGCGGCCGATCGCGATCGCGCTCGTCGACCGTGCTCACGCCGAGCAGGCCGGCTTCGTCCTGCAGTCGCCGGACGGGCCGATCGCCATGACGCGCCATCCGTTCCCGTTCGTCGAAGCGGCCGCGGCGTGAACGACCGTCGAACGGGCTCGCCCGCCTACATGGCTCCGTGCGTCACCGCGACCTTCCGGTCCTGCAGCTCCTGATACGTGATCGGCTGATACCGCAACTCCGCACCGTCCGCGACGATCGGCTCGATCAGGGCGTCGGGGGCCGGGTTGTAGAAGAACGCGATCGACTGCCGTCTGCTCCCCGCGGCGAGGGCGTCCGGGGGCGTCACGACGCGGTGCACCGTCGAGACGAACCGGTCGTTGCTCCAGACGCTCATCGCGTCGGCGATGTTGATCACGAAGCAGTCGTCCAGGCCCTGTACGTCGATCCACTCGCCGTCCCTGCTCTTGACCTGCAGCCCGCCCGCCGAGTCCTGTGACCGCAGGATCGTCAGGCACCCGTAGTCGGTATGCGCGCCCGCTCGCATCTGCATCGGCAGCGCCCCGACCTGCTCCGGGTAGTTGATCGCCCGCAGGTAGCTCGCGCCGCCGTTTGGCGGGAACAGCGCGTCCAGCAGGCTGCCCGGTTGCCCGAGCGCCTCGACGAGCACCCGTCTCAGCCGGTCGCCCAGCCCCAACATCGCCTGGAAGTAGCTCTCCATCGCCGGGCGCAGCGCGGCCGGCTCCGCCGGCCATGGCCGCCCGCCGTCCGCCGGCCCAAATCCGATCGATTCCTTCAGGTCACCCGGCGTCTTCATACCCAGCCCGGCCGCCAGCGCCTCCTCCTGGAACGGGTAGTACTGCGGCAGGTTGGGGACCAGCCCCTGTCGGTCGCCCAACGCCAGCGCATGCTTTTCGGACTCCGGCCGGTCGAAGAACGCTCGCGCCGCCTGCCACGCCTGCCGGATCACCTCCTCCGGCACGCCGTGGTTCGTGATCGTGAAAAACCCGATCTGCTCGCACGCGGCGCCCACCTGCTCGACCAGCTCCGCCTCCGACAGCCGCATGTCCACCACCGGAATGCTCATGCCACCCTCCCGTAGAACAGCCGCTGCGTCAGCTCGTTCAGCCGCATCCCCGGCTCGTGACCGTACGCCAGCACTGCGTTTACCCGCACCCGCCCGCCTTCGACCGGACTCACCCGATGCAGCGACCGCCGTCCGCGAAACAGGGTCAGCGTTCCCGGCTGAGGATGCAGCGAGACCACCTGGTCGCTCCGCTCTTCAAGCACGGCCGCCACCAGCTCTGGACGCTCGTCTGCCTCGGAGCGCACGTTGGGCACGTACTGGAACGCCCCGCCGCGCTCTGCGGTCTGCAGCATCAGCGTCACCGCGAACTCGCTTCGGTCGAAGTGCCACGCCAGGGTGTCGCCCGGCTCCATGTACGCGTATCCGAGCGCCGCCAGCGGGTCGTCCAGCCGGTACAGCTCCTCAAGCCCGAGCACCCCGGCCACGAACCGCAGCGTCTCCTCGTCCTCGTACAGCCGCCGGACTGGCGACGACTCCGGTATCTGGTCGTAGGCGATCTGCTTCTTGGACGAGCGCAGCCGCATCCCGCGCGGATCGCCGGACGGCGCGTCCTCGTCGATCGGTTCGAAGTAGACCGTGTGCTCCTCGTCGGTGGCGAACCAGTCGCCGGCCAGCGACGCCGCTTCACCCACCGCCTCCTCGACCGCCCGCGGCCGTACGAAGCCGGGCAGCTCGCACACGCCGTCGCGCGCAAGCCGCTCGTGCAGCTCGGCCACCAGCTCGGCCTGGCCGGACGGGTAGCGGTCGCGGTCGATGACGTCGCTCACGGCGTGACGCTACACCAGATCGCGCGGGATTCGAAAGTCCCAGCCCCGGTTGCACACCGTCTCCCCGGCCGTGCGCGCCACCAACCGCGTTTCGATCTCGAACGCCTCGGCGTCGGAGCGCATGGAGCTTTCCACGTGTACCTCCGCCTCCCAGCCGTTGCGGCTGATCCGCACCTGCCGGACGCTTTCGATGGAGGCGGACAGGGGATCGCCGTCGGCGATCGTGTAGACGTCCGGGCCGCTCCAGTCGACGCGCGCTCCGCCGTCGATCTGGAGGTCGAAGTCATGTGGGATGTGCGTCAGCCGGCGCATCGCGCCAAGGTGCTCGACCGTCCGCTCGCCGGAGCGTGACCGCAGCTGTGTGTGCGCCAGCTCGGGCGCCGACTCGGGGTCCAGCGCCGGCGTGTGCCCATCCACAGCCGAAGGGTTGCGCACCGGCAGCTCGAGCACCGACTCCGGCCCCGCGTGGATCGTCACCGCCGTCCGCTCGGGTGACGGCCACAGCCACGGCCATGACCCCGTCGCGATCGCCAACCGAAGCCGTTGCCCCGCCGCAACCGCCTGACCGAGCGACTGCAGCTCGATCGTCACGTCGTATGGTCGTCCTGGCTCCAGTGGCTCCGGCTGCTCGTGCGAGGCGCGGTGGGCCAGGTTCAACATGCCGGTGGTCAACAGCGCTGAGCTGCCGTCCTGCGACACCGCGTTCAGTCGTACGGCCAGCTGCGCGAGCGGCCGGTCGCTCTCGAGCCGCACTTGCAATCGGGGCCGTCCCAGCAGCTCGAGCCGCCGCTCCAGGGGGGCCGTCGTGAAGCAGAGCGACAGCGCCTCCTCGCCGCGCTGGTCGGGCGCCCAGTCGCCGACGTTTCCGAACGGGCACCAGAACCCGCCCTCCATGCCGGCGTGCATTGGGGAGCAGACCGTCGGCCGCCCGGGTGCGTCGCTTCCGAGCACACCTTCTCCGCCGAGCGCAAGCGACCAGGCCGCCCGGCGGGGCGGCCACTCGCTCTCCGACACCCACCGTCCCGGCCGCTCCGGGTAGAACGTGGCCGGCTGCGCGGGCTCCTGCATCCATGCCAGCAGCAGCGGCTCGTCCTGGACGCCCGCCGGCTCGCCCCGCAGCCACTCGTCCCACCAGCGCAGGCACTCCTGGAGGAATCCCATCGCCGGCCCGGGCGCCACGGCCTCGTGCGGGTAGGCGTGTGACCACGGCCCAATCAGCCCGCGCCGCGGCACCGACAGCCGCTCCAGCATCCGCAGCACGGCGTCGCGGTACCCATCCGACCAGCCGCCAACGGCCATCACAGGGCACTGGATCGCGCCGTAGTCCTCGCAGACGGATCCGTGCCGCCAGTAGGCGGTACGGCGCTGGTGCTCCATCCACGGCTCGATCATCGGCCGCGCGGCCTCGAGCCGCTCCAGCCAGATCTCGCGCCAGCCCTCTCCGAGCACCGCAGGGTCGGGCGGTAGCGTCGCGTAGACCAGCATCGACGTCGCCCAGCTGTGCTGCGTGTCGGCGAGAAGCGAGCCGCCGACGTAGTGGACGTCGTCCGAGTAGCGGTCGTCGGTCGACATGCACGAGATCACGGCCCGCAAGGCCGCCGGCCGCCGCGCCGCCACCTGCAGCGCGTTGAACCCGCCCCACGAGATCCCGATCATGCCGACCGCGCCGTCGCACCAGTCCTGCTCCGCGATCCACGAGATCACCTCGATGGCGTCGTCCTGCTCCTGGATCAGGTACTCATCGATCAGCACACCGTCGGAGTCGCCGGTGCCGCGCAGGTCGACGCGCAGGCATGCGTACCCGTGCTGCGCGAACCAGGCCATCCGGCGCTCGTCGCCCGGCGCGGTGATGTCGTCCTTCCGGTAGGGGATGTACTCGAGCACTGCCGGCGCCGGCGTCCCCTCCGGCAGCCACAGCCGCGCCGAGAGACGGCAACCGTCTGCCAGCGGGATCCATGCGTGCCGGGGCGCGCTCAGCCGACGGCCTCGGTGTGGGGCAACCACGCGCTTGACGGCGTGGCAGGTTCGCTCGAGCAACTCCTGGTCGGCATCAGAGGTCGACCGCTACCGCTCAGCCACGATCCACGCCGCCTCCGCCGGCCAGGACACGTTCACCCTGTCCCCGACGGCCGCCGGCTCCCCGCCGCCCACCGTCGCACGCAGCCGCCCCAGCTCCTCCGTCTCCAGCTCCAGGTGCTTTGCGGGGCCGACATACGAGACGTCCGTGATCGCCGCCCGCCATCCCTCGTCACCCAGCCGCAGGGACTCCGGACGCACGATCAGTGTCACCGCCGCTCCCGTCGCGAGCCCCTCCGGGCCATGCGCTCGCACCTGGTGCCCCGACCTGGACTGCAGGGTGTAGCGGCCCTGGCCGAGCGCCTGCTCGACCACCCCCTCCGTCCGGTTGGACGCGCCGACGAAGTCGGCGGTGAACAGGGTCGCGGGCTCTCGGTACACCTGCTCCGGCGTCCCCACCTGCTCGAGGCGCCCCTCGTGCATCACCGCCACCCGGTCGGACATCGAGAACGCCTCCTCCTGGTCGTGCGTCACGTACATGAACGTGATCCCGACTCGCCGCTGCACCGTCTTCAGCTGTCCCTGGAGCTCCTTCCGAAGCTTCAGGTCGAGCGCCCCCAGGGGCTCGTCCAGCAGCAGCACCTTTGGGTGCTTGACCAGCGCCCGCGCCAGCGCCACGCGCTGCTGCTGGCCGCCCGATAGCTGCGAGGGCTTCGACCGCTCGCGGCCGGTGAGCTGAACCAGTGCGAGCATCTCGGCCACCCGCTCGCGGATCTCCGCCTTCGGCCGGCGCTCCTCGATCAGCCCGAACGCGACGTTGTCTGCCACGTCGAGGTGCGGGAAGAGGGCATAGCTCTGGAACACCGTGTTCACCGGACGGCGGTAGGAGGGCCGCCGCGTGATGTCCTCGCCGCCGACCTCGATCGTCCCCGAGTCGGGATGCTCGAGGCCCGCCACCATGCGCAGCGTCGTCGTCTTGCCGCACCCGCTCGGCCCGATCAGCGAGAAGAAGCCACCTTCCGGGATGTCCAGATCGAGGCTCTGTACCGCCACGAGGTCGCCGAACGTCTTTCGCAGAGCTCGAAGCCTGACCGCTCCCGCCTCCACTAGTGCCGCACCTCCGGCAGCGCCAGCGCCTTGCGTGCGCCGCGTCCCATCTGCGTCACCGCGATGAACCCGATGGCGAACATCGACACGGTGAACAGCATCACGAGCATCCCGATCGCGTTTATCTCGGGTGTGATCCGGAACCGGATCATCGACAGCAGCACCACGGGCAGCGGCGCGGTCCCGGCGCCCGTCAGGAAGTAGGACGTGACCACGTCATCGAACGAGAAGGTGAACGCCAGCAGGCCGGCCGCGACGATCCCAGGCAGCAGACCCGGTAAGGTCACTCGCCGGAACACCCGCCACGGGTTTGCGCCCAGGTCGGACGCCGCGTCCTCCAGCGCCGGATCCAGCGTCGCCACGCGCGCCTGAATGATCAGCGTCGCATACGCGCTGTTCCAGACGACGTGGCCGATCACCACCGCGCTCGTCCCGAGAGGGAACTGGATCTTCGAGAACAGCAGGAACAGCGCCACGGCGAACACGACCTCGGGCAGCATGATGCGGAGGTAGGTCAGCCCGTCGAACATCCTGCGCGCCCGCGGCGAGGCCCGCCGCCACCAGAGCGCGCCGGTGACGGCCAGCACCAGGGAGATGGCCGTCGATCCAAGCGCGATCGTCATCGTCTGCTTGACGCCGCTCTGAACGGTGCCGTTGTGCGCCGCCTGGCTGTACCAGTGCGTGGTGAAGCCCTTCCAGCTCACGAGCAGCGTGTCGGAGTTGACCGAGTTGATCGCCACGATCACGAGCGGGGCCCACAGGAACACGATCACGATCAGTCCGATCAGCCCGCTGAACCAGTGTCGACGCAGCCTCATGCCGGCGCTCGCCGCTGCACGACCCGCGCGAGCACGAGCGCGGCCGCCATCACGGCCATGAGCGCCACCGCGATCGCGGAGCCGAACGGGTAGTCGCCGACCGAGAGGAACTGGTCGGTGATCACGTTGCCGAGCATCAGCGTCTTCCCGCCGCCGAGGATCTCGGGGATCACGTACTCGCCGAGCGCCGGGATGCCGACGATGATGCACCCGACCGCGACCCCCGGCATCGCCAGCGGCAGCGTGACGCGCCGGAACGTGCGCCGCGGATTCGCGCCCAGATCGCCGGCTGCGTCCATCAGGGCGTAGTCGATCCGCTCGAGCGACACGTAGATCGGGAGCACCATGAGGGGCAGGTAGGAGTAGACGATGCCAAGCGCGATCCCCTTGGGCTGGTAGAGGATGTTCAGCGGCCCGCTCCACACGTGCAGCGTGTGCAGCACGTCCTCCAGAGGGCCGCCGTTGTCGATCAGGTTGACCATCGCGTACGTGCGCACGATGAAGCTCGACCAGAACGGCACGATCACCAGCACCAGCAGCAGCCGCTGCCACCGCGCCGGCTGGCGGCTTATGAAGTACGCCAGCGGGAAGCCGAGGAGCAGGCAGCCGACCGTCGCCGTCAGCGAGAGGAAGATCGACCGCGTCAGCGTGTCGAAGTAGAGCGGATCGTGGATCTGGCGGTAGTTGGAGAACGTCCAGCCGTAGCTGATGTCGTACGTGACCAGGCTGATCGTCGCGAACGAGTAGACGACGATCAGGCCGAGCGGCACCAGGAAGAACAGCAGCATCCAGGCCAGCGTCGGCAGCGCCAGCACGCTCCGCAGCGCCCGGCCGGCGTACCGCATCGTCACCCGGACCGGCTCAGGCCGACTTGAACTGATCCCATATCTTGTTGTAGGTGGCCGTCGCTTCGCCCAGGTAGTTCTCGAACTCGACGTTGGCGAGCGTGGCGGGATCCACGATCAGCGCCGGGTTGCCCGAGATCGACTTCTTGATGTACGGCGTGGCTGTGTTCGACACGAACGCGGTGCCGGTGGTGTTGACGAAGTCGGCGTATTGCTTGGGCTCGAGGAAGAAGTTGAAGAACTCTTCGAGCACGCCCAGCTCGGGCGTGTCCTTGACGGCGAAGAAGCCCTCGAGGTAGGCGCTCGCGCCCTCGCTCGGGAGCACCCACTTGATGTTCGAGTTCTCCGCCTGAGCCAGGGCGATGTCGTAGTCCCAGTCCATCGCGATCACGTATGACCCCTTGGCCAACCCGGCGCCGATGTTGTAGCTCTTGAGCGCCTGGAGGTGCGGCTTGATGTCGAGCAGCGCCTGCAGCGCCTGCTGGAGCTCGCCCTCGTCGGTGGTGTTGGCCGAGAAGCCCTTGTACTTCAGCGCCGATCCGATGCAGTCGCGGTCGAGATCCGTGAACACGATCTTGTTCGAGTACTTCTCGGCGAGGTTCCAGACGTCGGCCCAGCTGGTGATGCCCTCAGGGACAAGGTCAGCGCGGTAGCCGATGCCGGTCTTGCCGTAGTCGGTCGGGATGCCGTGTGGGTAGCCCTTGCGGAACTTCTCGTCGACGTTCGCGATATTGGGGATCTTCGACCAGTCGAGCGGCTCGATGATGCCCGCCGCCATGCCCTGACCGACGGCGGCCACGTCGCCGAGCGCCGCATCGTACGTGGACAGGTTGGCCTTGATCGCGGGCACGATCGACCCGCTCGAGATCGAGCTGAGCGACGCCTGCTTGATGCCGGCACCGGCGTACTTGGCCTTGAACTCTGCGATGGTGTTCTTCCCCATCCAGCCGTCGTAGTTCAGGAGGACCGCCGTCCCGGTCGGCGGGGCGCTCGACCCGCCGCCGCTGCTGGGCGATCCGCTACTGCCGCCGCAGGCCGCGGCAAGGGCGCTCATGGCGGGAAGTGCGACGCCCACCTGGGCCGCGCGGGTCAGCAGGTCGCGGCGACGCAAGGTGCGGGCCAGGGACGGTCGATACTGGTCGGTCATTTCGGAACCTCGTTCAGCTCGGCGGGTATGCGATCCTACCGGTTGGCCGCCCCGGTACGCTAACGTCGTCGCGATGGCCGGACGAAAGGGTGCTCACGCGACTGGTGAACGGCCCGAGCCGGTCGTCCCGGCGGGTGTCATCCGCCACGACAACGTCTGGATCCCGCTCGCCGACGGCACGCGGCTGGCCGCGCGGATCTGGATGCCGGAGGGCGCCTTGCACGCGCCCGTTCCGGGACTGCTCGAGGCGATCCCGTACCGCAAGGACGACACCACCTCGGTCGCCGACGCCGGCCGCCACGGCTACTTCGCCCAGCACGGGTACGCCTCGGTGCGCGTCGACATCCGCGGCAGCGGTGATTCCGGAGGCCTGCTCCTCGACGAGTATCTCGCCCAGGAGCAGGACGACCTGGTGGAGATCATCGACTGGATCGCGTCCCAGAGCTGGTGCGACGGCTCCGTCGGCATGTTCGGGTACTCGTGGGGCGGCTTCGCGGCGCTTCAGGCAGCCGCGCGACGTCCACCCGCGCTCAAAGCGATTGTCAGCGTGGCCTCGACCGACGACCGCTACGCCGACGATGTCCACTACAAGGGCGGCTGCCTGCTCGCGTACTACCTGCTGTCGTGGGCGACGACCATGCACGTGTACGCCGTGCTACCGCCCGACCCCGAGGTGGAGGATGCGTGGCTCGATGTCTGGCAGGCGCGCCTGGAGGGCGCTCGTCCGATGATCGAGCCGTGGTTGACGCACCAGCGCCGCGACGACTACTGGCGGCACGGCTCCATCTGCGAGGACTACGCAGCCGTCGAGTGCGCCGTCCTGCTGGCCGGCGGCTGGGCGGACGGCTACCGAAACGCGGTCTTTCGGATGCTCGAGCATCTCACCTGTCCCCGCAGGGCCGTGATCGGCCCCTGGTCGCACCACTTTCCCAACGATGCCATCCCGCCCGGCCCCGCGATCGGCTTCCTTCAGGAGTGCGTGTCCTGGTGGGATCGCTGGCTGAAGAACGAGGACAACGGTGTCATGGATGAGCCGATGCTGACCAGCTGGATGCAGGACGCTGCGCAGCCACGGCCCAGCTACCCGGAGCGGTCCGGCCGTTGGGTGGCCGAGCCGTCGTGGCCGTCGCCGAACGTCGCTCTTCGCTCCCTGTCTCTCGGTGCCGACGGCATCGACCGCGGCGGCGGCCGTCCGCTGCTGGTGCGAAGCCCGCAGTCGACCGGCGTCGATGCCGGCGACTGGGACCCCTTCGGCAACCCGGCCGACCTGCCGCCCGACCAGCGCGCCGAGGACGGGCGCTCGCTTGTCTTCGACAGCCTGCCGCTCGACGAGGACGTGGCGATCCTGGGACTCCCGGCCGTCCGGCTGGAGCTGGAGTCCGACCGGCCGCAGGCGATCGTGGCGGTGCGGCTCTGCGACGTGTCGCCCGACGGCGCCTCCGCGCTGATCACCCGAGGGCTGCTGAACATCACCCACCGCCACGGCCACGACGATCCACGGCCGATCGTGCCGGGCGTGCGCGAGCAGGTGACGGTGCAGCTGAAGGCGATCGGCCAGATCGTGCCGGCCGGCCACCGTTTGCGAGTGGCTGTGTCGACGAGCTACTGGCCGTGGGCCTGGCCGTCACCCGAGCCGGTCACGCTGACCGTGCACGGCGGTACGCTCGAGCTACCCATACGCGCCCCGTGGGAGGGGGAGCCGGTGCCGGCGTTCGCGGAGCCGGAGCAGGCGCCTGTGCCCGAGACCGAGACGCTGGCGTTCGAGCCGGGCGACCACGCGGTCTCACGCAGCATCGGGCGAAACAGCTCGCAACTGATCCACAGCTACCCGGCCTTCCACACACGCTACGCCGAGAGCGGCATCGAGATGCGCTCCCGCGAGCCTGACACGTTCACCATCGACGAGGACGATCCGCTGTCTGCCCGGATCCAGTGTGAGCGGTCGGTGACGGTTGCGCGCGGCGACTGGAACGTCACCATCGAGGCTCGCAGCACGATGCAGGCGGACGCCGAGTCGTTCCTGGTGACGGCCGATCTGCGTGCATTCCACGGCGGCCGGGCGGTGCACGCCGGGGCATGGTCGTTCCGCGTTCCGCGCGACGGCGTCTGAGCTACGGGGACGACGCGCATGGCGCAGCGGGGGCGCGGCCCGAGCGGGAGCCTGCGCCGGCCAAAGGGGGCCCGCGGGGGCTCTGTCGTCGCTAGGGCCCTTCCCGGGTTCGCTACCCGAGCAGCCGGGTGCGGTTTGCCTCGACGTCGGTGAGGAGGACCCCGGCAATCCGCTCGCCCGCGATTTCGTATGGTGAGACCACCTCGTCGGCACCGGCGCGACGGAGCTTCGCGGCGGCGCTGTTGTTCGACGCCCGTGCCACGACGCGCAGATCCGGCCGCAGGCCCTTCGCGGTGAGGACGATATAGGTGTTCGCCGCATCGTCGTCGACGCAGGCGACAAGACCCGCAGCGCGCTCGAGCCCCGCCCCCGCGAGCACGTCGTCGTCCTCGCCGCTTCCGCTGACGAACGGGTGGCCGAGCTCGGCTGCATGTGCGGTTGCGTCCTCGTTCGAGTCGACCACGACGAACTCGCGGCCGGAGCGGATCAACTCCTCCGCGATCGTGCCACCGACGCGGCCGTAGCCGCAGATGATCAGGTGCCCGGTCAGCCGGGCGATGCGCGCTTCCATGCGTCTCCTTGTCCATGCGCCGCTGACGACCCCGCCAACGACGAGCTCGATCGTTATCCCAACCGCGTACAGGAACACCGCGACGCCGCTCATCAGCAGCGTGATGGTGACGATCCGGCCTCCCGTTGTGGTCGCCGGCGTCACCTCTCCGGCAGTCGTGATGGTGTTGACCGTCCGATAGAGGGCGGCGAGCACCCCCTCGTCCAACACAAGCCGGTAGCCGACCGTTCCGCCTACGACCAAGAGCGTCGCGGCCAGCGCAACCAGCGCGAAATGCGCCAGAGTTACCGGCCTGCCGTCGAAGCCGCGCCCGCGGACGCGGCGCTGGATCGGCCGCGGCATCACGAGAGCCTCACGCATCCACCTGGTTTCCGTCGCTCGCTGTGCTCACGGGTCGAGTGTCTCGCGCATGTCCGCGGCCGCCATCGGGGCGTTCGCCTATTCCGCGTACGGAAACACACGTGCGAGCAACGGTGCAACCAGCAGGTCGACACCGTACTACAGGCTCGCGCCGGTCACCTCCTACCTGAGTAGGAGACCACATCACCGGGTGGGAGGAGGCCATTTCAGACTCTGCTCCGACGACACGTGCCGCGGCCCGGCGTAGCGTCGCACGGGTCATCAACGCGGAAGGAACGAGCATGTCTCACGCACCACACCACCACAACCTCGCGGCTCGCATGGGCCGCTGGAGCGCCGGCCACTGGAAGACCGCCACGTTTGGCTGGCTCGGCCTGGTCGTCGTCGCGTTCGCGATCGGCGGCCTGATCGGCACGAAGACGGTCGACCCGAACACGTCGGGGCCCGGGGAGTCGGGCCGCATGGACAGGATCCTCGCCTCCAGCTTCAAGCACCCGGCGGCGGAGAGCGTGCTGATCGAGAGCCGGTCCCTGAAAGCCGGCTCGCCGGCCTTCGACTCGGCGGTCAAGGATGTGCTGAAGCGCGTGTCGGCCGTCGCGGTCGTCCAGAACGTCCGCTCGCCGATTGAGGCTCGGCATGCCGGTCAGATCTCGAAGGACGGGCATGCTGCGCTCGTCGAGTTCGAGATACGAGGCGACAAGGTCACGGCCGGCGACAGGATCGATCCGCTGCTGACCGCAGTCGACGATGCCCAACGGTCCCATCCCGGCTTCTTCATCGGCGAGTTCGGCGATGCCAGCTCCGTCAAGGCCGTCGACACGGCGTTCGCCGACGACCTGAAGAGTGCGGGTGTGTTCTCCATCCCGCTGACGTTGATCATTCTCGTGATTGCGTTCGGGGCGCTGGTGGCAGCCGGAATCCCGCTGCTGCTTGCCCTGACGGCCGTGTTCGCAACGTTCGGCCTGGTCGCCCTGCCAAGCCACCTGCTGGCGATCGACCCTGCCGCGTCGGCCGTGGTGCTGCTGATCGGGCTTGCCGTCGGCGTCGACTACTCGATGTTCTACCTGCGCCGTGAACGTGAGGAGCGCGCCGCCGGCCGCAGCCAGCGCGCCGCGCTCGAGGCCGCCGCGGCGACCTCGGGGCGGTCGGTGCTGATCTCCGGCCTGACCGTGATGGTGGCGATGGCCGGCATGTTCCTCACCGGCGATGCCGACTTCGCGTCGTTCGGGATGGCCACCATGATCGTGGTCGCGATGGCGATGCTGGGCTCGTTGACCGTGCTGCCGGCGGTGCTCTCGAAGCTCGGCGATCGGGTCGACCGGCTGCGGGTTCCGCTCGTCGGCCGGCTGCGCCGCGACGACGGCGAAGGCCGCCTCTGGGGCGCGTTGATCGAACGCGTCCTTCGACATCCGCTGCTCTCCGCCATGCTCGCGGGCGGAGCGCTGGTGGCGCTTGCCATCCCGGCCACCCAGCTGCGCATGGCAACACCCGGGCCTGACACCTTCCCGAAGTCGCTGGCCGTCGTCAAGACCTATGACCGCATGCAGCGAGCCTTCCCCGGGAGCGCGCTCCCGGCAAGCGTGGTCGTCAAGGCGCCCAACGTGAACGCGCCGGCGGTCAAGCGCGCCATCGCAGAGCTGGAGCGCAGAGCCCTTGCCACCGGTCGGATCGAACGGCCGATCACGGTTGCCATCAATCGCGACGCAACGGTTGCCAACATCACCGTGCCGATCAAGGGCACGGGCAGCGACGCCGAGTCCAACGCGGCGGTCGACGTCCTGCGAAGCACGGTCGTCCCCGAGACCGTCGGGGCACTGCCAACCATCCAGGAGGCGGGCGTCACCGGCGTGACGGCCGAATGGAACGATTCGCTGGACGAGCTCGAGTCGAAGTTGCCGCTGGTCATCGGCTTCGTGCTGGTGTTCGCGTTCGTGCTGATGCTGGTCGCGTTCCGGTCGATCGTCGTCGCGATCAAGGCGATCGTGCTGAACCTGCTGTCGGTGGCCGCCGCATACGGCGTCCTGGTGCTGGTGTTCCAGCACGGCGTCGGCAAGGGCCTGCTCGGCTTCAACTCGACGGACGGCGTGGCGCCCGTCGTGCCGATGCTCCTGTTCGTGATCCTGTTCGGGCTGTCCATGGACTACCACGTCTTCATCATCAGCCGGATCCGCGAGACGTACGACTCCGGAGCGTCGATGGACGACGCGATCGTCCACGGGATCAAATCCACGGCGGGGGTCGTCACGAGCGCTGCGATCGTCATGGTCGCTGTCTTCTCGATCTTCGCGACCCTCTCGATGCTCATGTTCAAGCAGTTCGGCGTAGGGCTCGCAGCGGCGGTCCTCCTGGACGCGACGCTCGTGCGCGGGGTGCTGCTTCCGGCGACCATGCAGCTGCTGGGCGACCGCAACTGGTACCTCCCTCGGTGGCTGCAATGGCTGCCGCACCTCGAGTCCGAGCCGCCGGTCGACAGCGAGCCGGCCGCGGCCCCCGTCACAGCCTGACCGTGTCGACGTGATCCCCGTCCGTTGAGGGGGTGCAGCCCTCCTGGGTCGCGAGCGCCGACGCGACCCGGGAGGGCTCAAACCGCTGCGGCACCTACCGTTGGCGGATGCTGCCCTCCCTCGGCCCGGGGGCTAGCCCCAGTGTGCCTGGTCCGGCATCCCTGTACGGTGATGCACGCACCGACTGCGCGGCCCTCTCGGTCCGTCCGAGACGCCGGTTCGCAGCCGCACGCGTAGCCCGGATCATCAACGGAAAGGTTCCACAATGGAAACGACCACGGCCGGCTATCCGCTACGACTCAGAGGCGAACTGGCGCCGAAGCTCAGCCGCGGGCTGTGGCTGGTCAAGTGGCTGCTGCTGATTCCGCACCTGATCGTTCTGTTCGTGCTTGGCATCGGGTTCGTCGCCGTGACGGTTGGCGCGTTCTTTGCGATCCTGGTGACGGGTCGCTACCCGCGGCGGCTGTTCGATTTCAACGTCGGCGTGTTGCGTTGGTCGTGGCGGGTGGGCTACTACGGCTATTCCGCGCTGGGCACCGACGTCTATCCGCCGTTCACCCTCAAGGATGTGGTCGACTACCCGGCCCGCCTGGAGGTCGACTACCCGGAGTCGCTGTCGCGCGGTCTGGTGCTCGTCAAGTGGTGGCTGCTCGCACTGCCGCACTACCTGGTGGTCGCTGTCTTCGCCGGCGGCGCCTGGGAGGCGTGGACGGGTACCGGCAGCACGTGGCTGTGGACATCGGGCGGCCTGATCGGCCTGCTCGTCTGCTTCGCAGGCGTCATGCTGCTGTTCGCCGGCCGCTACCCGCGGTCGATCTACGACTTCGTCCTGGGCATGAATCGCTGGGTCTTCCGCGTCGCCGCATACGCGACGCTGATGACCGACGAGTACCCGCCATTCCGGCTGGACATGGGCGACGAGGAGCCGATCGCGGACACCCCGGTGGCAACGCCGGCACCGACTCCATCCTGACCGCACACCGGTTCGGCCACGTGGGGGGACGACCGCCGTCCCCCCACGTGGCGTAACGACACGGCGCGGGAATACTTGCAATAACGAAGAACACATGATACCTTCGCCTCGTACCGTTCACGCACCACGACCGAAAGGAGCGCAACATGTCGAAGAACATCACGTCGACGCCGGTGTCTGCCCTTTCGGCGTGGAACCCGGCGAGCTCCGGGAACGCGTCGACGTACACCATCGTCGCGTAACTGATTCGCGACAACCGCTACTGATCTGAACGCCTTCGCGCGACGCTTGCGTCGCACGTTGCGTCACATATGCACCTACGACTCACGAAACGTCAGTGGTCGGCGGCCGCATGCCTACGTATGTAACCCATGGCGGGAGGTGAATACACATGTATCTGGATAGCGATAGCCGACTGCGGCTTGGATGTGAACGGCAAGAGGTGCGATTGCGAGCCGCCGAGCGGCGACGGGTCCTCTGCGAGCTGACAAGGGAAGCCGAGCAGCAACCGCCCTCGCCGAGCCTGCTTCGGCGAGCGCTTCGACGGCAGGCGGCGATCCACGCGGGCGCACGATGAGGGCTCCACGTGGGCCGCCGGGGAGACGGGCGGCGGCCGCCCTCAGCCGCCGCCCGGCCACGATCGCGCGCGCCCATCGTCGTGTGCGGTCGCGCACTGTCCTCACCGAATGTCCGCCGCGACCCGAGCGGCGGCAGTGACCGGATCCGCATCGAGCAGTATTGCGCCGAGCTCGTCGGCGATCCCGCGCGTCGCGCCTGTCCCGGCAACCGCCAGCGGCACCGATGTGGGTCGCGCCCCGCGGGCCAGCGCTCGCAGTCGGGACGACCTGGTCGCCGCCAGCACGATCAGGGTTGGGCTCAGTTCGGCTGCGGCATCGACCAGCGTCGACGGCGGCGTGTCCGCGCCCAGGTAGGTGATGCGCCAGCCGTGGGCCCGCAAGGCGATCCCAAAACAGATCAGGCCCAGGTCGTGAAGCTCGCCGCTCGGGCATGCCAGCACGACGCGTGGTCCTCCGCCACCGTCCCAGCCGCGGGCGAGACCAAGCAGGCGGCCGCGGATCACGCTGGTCGCGAAGTGCTCCTCCGCGATCGTCGCGCTCCCGTCCTGCCATCGCTCTCCGAGGTCGACGAGATAGGGCACGACCACATCGGAGATGACCGTGGCGACACCCCAACTGGCGAGCAGCCTATCGAGAACGGCGTGGGCATCCGCATCATCGAACCGTGCGAGTGTGCGTGCGAGACGGGAGCGCTCCTCGTGCAACCCGTGCCCCATTTCGCCGGAAGCGGCGACCGGCGGCGCAGGCGCCTCCCCGGCCGGTGTGGAAAGCACCGCCTCGGCCGCCTGCCGGGCCGAAACGCCGGAGCGGAGCAGCGCCTGCATCGCTCGCACGCGCCGCTCGTCGTCCGGTCCATAGAGCCGAAAACCGCCGGCAGTCCGCACCGGCGAGAGTAATCCGTAGCGCCGTTCCCACGCTCGCAGGAGGGTCGGAGACGCTCCCACGCGATGGCTGAGCTCGCCGATGCGTACCAGGAGCGCCGATTGCGGTGTGGGGGCTGCCATCGCCGTGCAGAGTATACACACCTTGTACACACGCTTGACAGGCCAGCACGGGCCGTGTACATTCCCGCCGCTCGTGTCCACTGTCTGTCCAAAGTACAAGGAGGTTCCTCGTATGACTTGCAAGCTTCGGTGGCTGGCGCCGTTCCTGGCGCTGGCCGCGATCGCGGTGGCCGGCCCGGCCGGTGCGGCCGCTGCCCCAACGGTGCGGCTGGACGGCGCCCGCACGACGCTGTGGACGAATCCCGCCACCACACAGGTGCTGCTCGCCAACAAGATCGTGCCCCTGCCGACCTGGGGTACCGGCGTCGACGTCAAGTGGACGTCCTCCGGCCCGACGATCGGCTACCGGTTCCCGATCTCCGGCGGACACGTCGACGCGGCCACGCTCGCAGGCCGGATCAACCACACCGGCGGGCTCAAGTTCGTCAACCTCGCCAACGGCAAGACCTTGTCACTGACGAGGTTCCGGATCGTCATCGACGGGCACCCGCGCCTGACCGCCATCGTCAACGGCGACCCGAAGGTGCGCGTGCCGATCCTCCGACTCGACCTGTCCCGGGCCGCAGTCTCCAAGCCGCTGCCCTACGTCAAGGTCGGCAACGTCGGCGCCTACCTCAACTCGACAGCCGCGGGCGCTCTCAACAACGCCCTGGGCGTCTCGTTCTTCGCCCCCAACATCAAGCTGGGCACCGCGTACGTCAACGCGCACGTTGCCGGCTGAGCGATCCACCGCGGGTGCCTGCGACGCGACCGTCGCAGGCACCCGCTCAAGGCGTCCTACCGCCCCGGACGGGCCTCAGCCGTCGCCCTGCCGCCCGGCGGCCAGCTCCTCCATGGCGGATCGCTCGATCACGTCGGGGGGGATGACCCCGACTCTGCACTTTGTGCGGGCTCGCAGCGTCGCCATGCGGGTGCCGTCGCCCAGCGCGGCTCCCTCGCCGAGGATGGCGCCCGGCCCGATCTCGGCCACCTGCTCGCCGTCGACCTCGACGCTCATCACGCCGTCGAGCAGCAGGTACAACTCGTCGCCCGCCTCCCCCTGCTCGACCAGCGTCTCGCCCTCCTTCACCGAGCGGCGCTCGAGCGTCACTCCGCGACTCATCATGGTGCGTGCCAGCTCGCGCTCAAGCGCACTCTCGGCGGCGGTCACCAATGCCTCGGACTCCTCGTCACCCCACGGGGTGTGGCCGCCGTGCGACTCGCGATACCACTTCTTGAAATCGATCGTTCCCGCCTTCTGGCAGACGGCGCCGCTCTCGTCGTAGATCCAGTGCCTCGGGAAGGGGCTCGCGCCGACGACCTCGTGCGTCGCGGTGCCATCGGCGCTGATGGTGAGGGCGAGCGTCGTCCACGCCGTGGCCGAACTGATGCGCATGAACGGCGGCCCGCTGACACGGCGCGGAGCGGGGAACCCGGCGCGGCCGCCCACGGTCTGCACGAACCGGACGGAGTCCTCGCCGACCACCGGATCGGGGCGCAACGTCTCGAACGCGATGCCCGCGACACGAATCTTGCCCGGCCCCACCTTGAAGGTGGTCGTACCGACCAGACCTTCGCCGCTGTGCCCGTGGGCCACGATCCGCCCATCCTCGACGTCGATCCAGGCGGCCAGGTGATTCGCCTCCCGGAACCGGTCTTCGTCGCGCAGCCGCTCCAGGTCGCCGGGCTCCAGGCGATCCGGCGGTGGCGGGTCGTAGTGCCCGATACCCAGCTCGAACGGGATCTTCGGCATCCCCTCGATCGCCGCCTCGGGAATCCACGAGATGGCGGTGACTGACGACTCGATCCGCATGGCGTCCTCTCTGTCGACCGGACGACTGTAAACCATCGTCTCGTCGCTGTCACGGCACGGTGCGTCAACCTCTGCCATCGTGCGCCTCATCGCCGCGTTCCACTCGCTGCTTCAGCGCCGCGTTCATCTGCTCGAAGCCGGCCTGTGTCTTTCGGATCGTCGAGCGGATCAGCGGGACGAGCAGGCCGCTGAACGTCTCCTCCTGGATCAGGCGGGTGCCCTCATCCGTCGGTTCCAGGCGAAAGACATGCTCTCCATCGACGATGCGGGGGAGGAGGAAGCGGCCGAGCCATCGCAGCTCGTCCTCGGAGCGCACGGTGAGCAGGGTCGGGGTGAAGGACAGTGGCCGGGCGTCGGGAGGCTCGATGCGCACGCTGAGCTTCTGACCTGGCTCCAGCGCGCCGCTGATGTGGGTGATGAAGGGGTTCCATCGCTCATACGAGGCGAAGTCCGTGAGAGCGCCCCACACGTCGCTGGGGCTGGCGGCAATGTCGGTTGTTGAGCGGATGGTCGTCATGATCGGTTGCTCCTTCGGGTTGGTGTGGGGGCCGGGCGGAATGCGTCGATCCCTTCGCGCCACGCGGCCTCGATGTCGGCATCCGGCGGGAAGCGGTTGGTGAGCTCGAGGAGCGCCATCCCGTGGGCGAACGCCCACGCGGCGCGAGCTCGATTGAGGTCGCCGCCGACCGCGTCGACGAGGGGCCTGCCCGCCCGATCCTCGACTCCGGGCGCCAGCAGATCCCGTTGCAGCTCCCGGCCGGTCATCAGCCGGTAGAGATGCGGGTGTTCCATGGCGAACCCGCGATAGGCCATCGAAAGAGCGGCGAGCGGGTCGTTCGAATCTCTGACCGCGGCCGTGAAGGCGACCGCCTGCTCCTCGAAGGCGGTCGAGATGATCGCAGCCTCGAGCGCTCGCTTGTCAGGGAAGTGCTTGTAGAGCGACGGCGCGCGGATTCCGACCTCGTCAGCGATGCGGCGCATGCTCACCGCCTCCAGGCCTTCCGCCTCGAGGACGCGGCGCGCTGCCGCGACGATCTGCAGGGCCCGCACGCTGCGCGGCCTCTGGACACTGTGCATGATCGGCGTTCCCCTTCCTGGCTCGACAGGCTAACAGTGTTAGCCACTCTAGCTAACGCCGTTAGCTTTGTCAAGCGCCCAGCCCCGGGTGCGGCCGAGGCGTAGAATCGCCGCCCACGTCGATCCGGGGGGTGACTGGAAGCAGAACGCTGCGAACGCTCGCTCCGACAGGGCGCGCCACCGCGCGCCGAGACGCCCAACAGAAGGTGAACCCATGAGTTCGGTCGAGACCACCACAGAGCTCCGCTTCGAAGCCCCGGGGCCGGGCTCATGGCGCATCGACGCCGTGCACTTCCCGCGTCCGGTCACGCGCTACTGGGCGGAGATGCATCCCGAGCCGTTCTCGCGCGGCGTTCGCCAGTTCGCCGCGTACTACGGGATGGTCATCAACGGCCCCAACCATCAGTACGTCAACGGCTTCGCCTACTCGACGATCGCGCCGGTCGACGAGGCCGAGATCCCGGCCCGGCTCCAGCGCGCCGACGAGGTGTGGGCGCACAAGGTCTGGCGCGACCAGCTTCGCGAGTGGGACGAGACGTTCAAGCCGGCCTCGGTGGCCACGCACCGCGAGCTCCAGGCGGTCGACCCCGACGCCTTGTCCGACGAGGCGCTGGTTGCCTACCTCACCCGCTGTGCCGAGCACCACCGCGAGATGATCTTCCAGCACATGCGCTTCACGGCGGCGCCCTCGGTGCCGACCGGCGACTTCGTCGTCCACGTCGGTGAGTGGACCGGGCTCTCACCGTCGGAGATCCTGCCCCTCCTGCGCGGGGCGGCGCCGGTGTCCGCCGGTGCCTCGGCCGAGCTCGAGCGGCTCCGCGCGGCGCTGGAGGACGACGAGCGGGCCCAGCGGCTGCTGGCATCCGACGGCGAGCCGGCCGGCGTCCTCGCCGAGCTGCGATCGCTCGACGGCGAGGCCGGCGCGGCGGCGTCTGCGTATCTGGACCTGGTCGGCTATCGGCTGCTCGACGGCTTCGATATCTCCGGGCGCTTCGCGCTCGAGATGCCCGACGCGCTGCTGCGCGCGATTCGCGTGGCCGTGGCCACGTCGCGCCCTGCCGACGACGGCATCGATCAGCGCATCGAGGACGTGCGCGCGAAGGTGCCCGAGGAGCACCGCGCGGAGTTCGACGACCTGCTGGCCGAGGCCCGTCTCACCTACCGGATCCGCGACGAGCGAGGCGTTTTCAGCGACATCTGGGCCTCGGGGATCATGCGGCGCGCCGTGCTCGCGGCCGGCCGGCGAGCCGCCTCCAAGGGCCTCGTGCGCGATCCCGAGCATCTCATCGACGCGACCCTGGACGAGATGCGGGCGCTGCTGCAGGACGGCAACGGCCCATCCGCGGACGAGCTCGCGCAGCGCAGCGAGGTGCGGCTGTCACTGACCGCGAAGGACGTCCCGCAGCACCTCGGCGACCCACCCTCGCCGCCGCCCGACCCGTCCGGGCTGCCGCCGGGCGCCCGCCGGGTGATGCGTGCGATGGGCCTCGTCATGGGCGAGATGCACCTGAGCTCCGAGGCAGAACACGAGGCGAAGCTGGTCCGCGGGCTGGCCGCGAGCCCGGGCACATGCGAGGGCATCGCTCGCCGCGTCGCCGGCCCAGCCGAGTTCGACCGTATCGTCGAGGGCGACGTCCTGCTCACGGAGGCGACGTCCGAGGCCTTCAACATCCTGCTGCCACTGCTCGGGGCCATCGTCACCGACAGCGGCGGGCGGCTGTCCCACGCAGCCATCGTCGCGCGCGAGTACGGCATCCCGGGCGTGGTGGGCACCCGCGAGGGCACGCAGCTGATCCCGGACGGCGCCCGCGTGCGCGTCGACGGGAACGCGGGTGAGGTGGCGGTGCTCGATTGAGCGCGGTCGTTCCGCTCGCAGACGCGGTCGACACATCGCTGTTCGGATCGAAGGCGGTGGGCCTGGGCGAGGCGTCGCGCTCGGGCCTGCCCCTTCCCCCCGGGATCGCGATCGCCGGTGAGGTGGTCGAGGCGGTCGCCGCCGGCGACCAGGCGGCCACCGACCAGGTCCGCGAGCTCGTGCGCCCGCTGGGCGGGCCGCTGGCCGTGCGGTCCTCTGCGGTCGACGAGGACGGAGCGGAGGCCAGCTTCGCCGGGCAGCACCTGACGCTCCTCAACGTTCCATCGGCCGACGAGGTCGGCGACGCGCTGCGGCAGGTCTGGTGGTCCGCCAACTCCGATTCGGCGATCACCTACCGGCAGCGCGTCGGGCTGTTCACGCGACCGAGCGTCGGCGTCGTCGTGCAGTCGCTCCTCGACCCGGAGTGCGCCGGCGTCATGTTCACGCGAAACCCGATCACCGGCGCCGACGAGCGGGTGATCGAGGCCAGCTGGGGCCTCGGCGAGGCGGTCGTGGCCGGCGTCGTCATCCCCGACAGCTACCGGATCGACGGCAGCTCCGGACAGGTGCTCGAGCGCACGCCGGGGCTGAAGAAGGTCGCGATCCGGACGCGGCCGGAGGGCGGTACCAGCGAGCAGCCGATCGCGGCCGAGGACGCGGAGCGCCTGTGCCTCGGCGATGCCGAGCTCGAGGAGCTGCACGCGCTGGCAGCTCGCTGCGAGGAGGTGTATGGGCCGGCACGCGACATCGAATGGGCGGTCGCCGGTGGCAATCTGTACCTGCTGCAATGCCGCGCGATCACCCGCTCCGCCGAGGGCGACCGCGGGCCGGGCGCCGGCGATCCGCGGGTCGACATCCTTCGCGGCACGCGGATCTTCGCCGACCTGGACGCCTCAGAGCTCGACTCGATTGCGGCGCTCTTCAAGGAGCGCCGGTTTGCCGCCGGGGAGACGGTGATCAAGCAGGGCTCCGGAGGCGCCGCCTTCTACGTGATCCAGTCCGGCGAGGCGACCGTCACCATCGACGGCGAGCAGCGCGCGGAGCTCGGGGCCGGTGACCACTTCGGCGAGATCGCGCTGCTCGACGAGGGTGCTCGCATCGCGACGATCACGGCGGTCAGCGACATGGTCTGTTACGGCCTCACGCTCTGGGAGTTCAAGCCGCTGGTGGAGGGGAACGGCGTCATTGCCTGGAAGCTGCTGCAGACCCTCGGCCGCGAGCTGCGCGCGGCGGAGCAGATGCTCGGGATGCTCCGCAGCGAGCGCGCCTGAGCCGCGAGGCGCCGGGGATCGACCTACCCGCGACGCGCGAGGTACCAGCGCTTGAACGCGTCGAGCAGCTCGTCCTTCTGAGCGAGCACCCCGTCGGTGAATGCGCGCGACCGCACGCCGCGCTGCACGCGCTCGCAGACCACGTAGTCCTGGTGGGCAACGAGCTCGACGAAGTCGACGATCTCGGACGCGTCGAACCCGTCGGCCGCGATCACGTCCGGCTCGAAGAGGTACTCGGTGATCACGGTGGTGTGTCCAGGGCCGCGCGGCAGCAGGATGGTCGAGATCGCGCTCGTCCCGGTCACGTCGATGAACATGTTCGGGTACACGGTGCATCCGAACAGGGAGTCCTCGGCGTCCTTCAGCCCCGCCGTCACGGGCAGTCGCGAGCGTCCGGTCGCGCTGAAGCTGTCACCGCCGCCGGCGATCGCCACTCCGCCGTCGTCGCGTTGCCTGTCGAAGGACGCGCCTGTGCGAAACGTCGGCACGACGGCCACCAGCTCCGGGTGCACCGTCGGGCAGTGGAGGCACTCGTTGTAGTTGTCGATCAGGATCTTCCAGTTCGCCTGCACCTCGCTGACCGTGCGATGACCGATCCGCAGGCCGTCCAGCTGGAACCGCGCCATGTGCAGCGGTGAGTCAGGCTGCTCGTCCCGAAGCCAGTCCTCGAGCGGCACCGGATCCGGATCGAGGTGCACGAACAGGAACCCCTGCCAGACGTCCACGTCGACCGGCCACAGCCCGTGCGCGTCCCGGTCGATCTCGTCCTTGTCGACCATCGGCGTCCCGATCAGCCGGCCGTCGAACGCGTATGCCCACGCGTGGTAGGGGCACTTCACGGCGCCCTTCATGCGTCCGGCGGTCTCGTCGCACAGCCGTGAGCCGCGGTGCCGGCAGACGTTGTAGAAGCCACGCAGCACGCCGTCCTTCCCGCAGACGACGATCACGCTCTCGCCGGCCACGTCGACGGTGACGAAGTCCCCGGGCGACTGGAGCGACTCCGCCCTGCCGGCGTAGAACCAGCTGCGCGCGAACACCTGCTCGCGCTCGAGCTCGAACACCTCCGGGGCGTGGTAGTCCCGCCCGGGCAGTGTCCGCGTCTCCCGCTGTGCCGCCATGTGGTCTCCCCGTTCGCCGACGATCCTGACTGTGCAGTCAGGACCAGTGTACGCCAAACGGCGGCGCGCGCGGCGGGCGATGATGATGTCATATGTGACAACGCGGACGCTTGACCTGCGGCGGGCGGGTGCTATCGTTGCCGCCGCAACCGCCCGGGCATGGGGCGGCGGGGCAAACCGGTCACGACCTGAGGGGGGTACAGGTGAGACGATTCACTGGTGCACGGCTTGCGGTGCTCGCCGGAGTGCTTGGAGCGCTGGCGTTCACGGCGATCGCTGCGGCCTCCGGCACGGGCATCTCGCCGACGCCGTTCGGCACGCCGACCGCGGGGATTCCGGATCCCGCGCAGCACATCACGGCGGTTCGCGGCGATCGCATGTGGGACTGGACGGAGCAGACGCGCTCGGAGGTGCTCGCGCGCCACGGCATGGTCGCGACCAGCCAGCCGCTGGCGACCGAGGCGGGCCTGGACATGCTCCGCAAGGGCGGAAACGCCGCCGACGCGGCCGTCGCCACCGCGGCCATGCTGGGGCTCGTCGAGCCCGAGAGCGCCGGCATCGGCGGCGACATGGAGGCGCTCTACTACTCCGCCAAGGATGGCAAGCTCTATGGGCTGAACGCGGCCGGCTGGGCGGCGGCTTCGGAGACGCCCGAATACTTCCACCGCAAGGGGCTCGATGAGGTGCCGTTCTACGGCGTCGACAGCGTCACCGTGCCGGGCACGGTCGACGGCTGGAGCCGTTTCATCACGCGCTTCGGGCGCATGTCGCTCGGCCAGGTGCTGCAGCCGTCCATCGAGGCCGCGACGCAGGGCTTCGGGCTGTCGGAGCGTGTGCGCGGCGACTGGAAGAGCTATGACAGCTTCTACGTCGACATGCTGAAGCAGGATCCCGAGTCGCGCAAGGTGTTCCTGCGAAACGGCCACGTGCCGCCGCTCTACAGCAACTTCCGAAACCCGGACCTCGCGCGTGCATACCGCCTGATCGCGCGGGACGGCGCGAAGGCCTTCTACGACGGCCCGATCGGCCGCGCGATCGTGCGTCGCGTCAACGCCGGGGGAGCGGACTGGAAGATGTCCGATCTGCGCACGTTCCGCTCGCAGTGGGTGACGCCCATCTCGACCACGTACAAGGGCTACCGCGTGTTCCAGATGCCGCCCCAGACCCAGGGCTTCGCCACCCTCGAGATGCTGAACATCCTCGAGCAGTGCGCCGGCCCGTCGGGCTATGACCTGCGGGCGCTCGGCCCGCGTTCGGCGGAGTTCTGGAGCGTCCTGGTCCAGGCCAAGCGCCTCGCATACGCCGACCTGGCGAAGTACAACGGCGACCCGCGCTTCGTCAACGTGCCCGTGCATCGGCTGATCTCGAAGCACTACGCCGCATCGCTGTGCGACCAGATCACACCCGACCACGCGCCGTCCTCGGTGGCGGCCAAGGCGGCGGCCGGATCGGCGACGCCGAAGGTGACGATGCGCGAACGCGGTGACACGGTCTACCTGACCACCGCGGACCGGTGGGGCAACATGGCGTCGTTCATCTACAGCATCTACGACTACTTCGGGTCGTCGGTCTCGGTGCCCGGATACGGGTTCCCGCTCAACGACCGCGGCTCGTTCTTCAACCTCGACCCGTCGTCCGCGAGCGTGGTCGCGCCGCACAAGCGGCCGTTCCTGACGATCATCCCGGCGTTCGTGACGAAGAACGGGCAACCGCTGCTCGCCTTCGGGAACATGGGGGGCGACGAGCAGGCGCAGGCGCAGGCAACTGAGCTGGTCAACATGATCGACCTGGGGATGAACGTCCAGGCGGCCGGCGACGCGGCGCGGTTCCACCACAGTCAGTCGCAGGACCAGGTGGATCTCGAGTCCAACCTGTATGGCCTCGTGGGCGCCAAGCTGAAGGCGATGGGGTACAACGTCCGGCGCGTGGCAGGAGACGACGACGTCTTCGGCGGCTACCAGGCGATCTTCTTCGATCGCATACCGGGGCTGCGGCCGCCGCCGGAATGGCGCACCGCCGGCGATTCGCCGGTGAACGGCATCTACCGCGGCGCCTCCGACTTCCGAAAGGACGGCCAGGCGTCGGGCTGGTGAGCTGATGCAGGGGTGCGGCCGCCCGTCCGGGGGGGCCGCACCCCTGCTCACGACCCAACCACGCGCCGCTAGGGCTGCAGCTGCGCCTGGCGGACGCGCCGGAACCCGGCCGCGCCCAGCACGTCGGAGTCCACGAGCCGGCACATCCAGCCATAGCCGCTGTCGGCGCGGTGCTCGTCGTCACCCTGTCCGAGCGTCGCGAACACCCTGCCGCCGCGGAACTCCCACCGCTCGATCTGGTCGCGGTCGCTGCCGATGTCGTCGCGGAACCGCTCGAGATCCTCGCGGAGCCGTCCCTTTGCGATGTCGAGCCACGTCGAGCGCCGGTCGTTGTCGAAGTCCACCCCGCACAGCTCCAGCAGGTCGTCCCCGAGCTCCTCGAGCACGAGTGAGTCGACGAACCGGAACGCCTCCTCCCAGTCGGCCGCCTGGCCCGGCTCGAGCGCCACCAGCTCGATCGATATGCCGCTCGCCTGGGCGCGGGCCACCGCGGGCGGCGCGGCCTCGTCGCGGTCGGTCGCGTGCTCCAGCTGGTGGTCGGGCAGCAGGTCCGCCTCGCTGAAGTCGCGCTCGGCCACGTACTCGACGAACGGCCGGTCGTCCTCATCCCGCGCGAGGCGCTCGCCGCGCACCGTCCAGCTGATCGTCGACCCCTCGGCCACCGTCGTCAACTGGTGCCCCGGAACGGGCGCGTCGGCGCGGTAGCGACGCAGCGCGCCGAGCTCCTCCCGGCCGTCCGGGTGGCGAAGCGTGAGGCGATAGCGCGCCGGCGAGGCCTGTGCGCGCGCCCCGTCGACCTCGCCGACCAGCCAGTGCCGTCCGGCGATCTCGACCACCGACCCGGCAACGAGCCCGTCCTCGCTCAGGTACGGGTGCACGCGCTCGCGACCGCTCGGGGCCTGCACGACCATGTCGTATGCGACGCTCATGCTGCAGTGATTAATGCCACGGTCCCGTCGCTCGTGCCCGCCGGTCGCGATGAGCGATGAATCGCCCGCCCGGGCGCGGTCATAACTCCGACACCGAACGGGGAGGAACGGACATGACCAAGGTGCTGGCAATGATCACGACCTCGGTGGACGGGTACATCACCGGTCCCGACGACGGCCCGGGCAAGGGGCTCGGCGAGGGAGGCGAACGGCTGCACTACTGGGTGTTCGGCGGCCCGTGGACGTACGACGGGGGCACGCGCGGCGAGCCGTCGGGGGAGGATGCCGCCTGGCTGGAAGCGGGGGCGCGCCGGATCGGCGCGGTGGTCGGTGGCCGGTGGACGTACGAGGCGGCAGGGCACTGGGGCGACGAGAACCCGTGGGGCGTACCGTTCTTCATCGTCACCCACCGCCCCGAGGAGCAGCCACCGGGCGATGCCTTCCGGTTCGTGGACGGTGTCGAGCAGGCCGTCGAGCGGGCACGCGACGCGGCCGGCGATAGGGACGTGGGCCTCATGGGCGGCGCCGACGTGATTCGCCAGTCGCTGGCCGCGGGGCTGATCGACGAGCTGACGATCATCGTCGCGCCTGTGGTGCTCGGTGGTGGCAAACGGCTGTTCGAAGGGTTCGATCGCTCGCTGGAACTGGAGCAGCTCGGCGTCCGCCAGTCCCGTTTCGCGACGTTCATCGACTATCGCATCGCCTCCTCCTCCGCGTGATTCCGGGTTTCGCCGCAGCGGCGCAGGGAACCTCGGTGTGATGGGACATCGGTCGGATCCGGACGGCGAGCGCCGTGTGCGCGACGACCTCGTGGAGGCCGCGCGACAGTCCGACCGCTCCCACACCGTGACCGCTCCCGAGCCGCCGCTGCCGCCGGCGCGGGCGGTGACCGACGAGGAGCTCGACGAGGTGGTGGAGGCGGCGAAGCAGCGCTCTCCGACCACCGAGACGGGCCAGGCCGGCTGACGGCTCCGGCCGCTCCCTACGCCGAGCGCCGCGTGCGCGCCCGCACCGGTCGCACACCGAAGCTGAGCGGCGAGGACGCCACGTGCGGCGTACCGCGCGAGCCGTCCTCTCCGTCCGGCGGGTCGAGCACCCGGCTGCCGGCCAGACGGTCGCCGTAGCCGCTGAGCCACGCGGCGACCGGCGGCCGCAGCCGGTATGCCGGCAGCTCGCCGGCCGGGACTCCCGCCGCGGCGAGCCGGTAGCTGGCGGACATCGAGGATTCGCGCCTGTCGAGATGCTCGTCCAGCCAGTGCACGCCGACCGGATCGATGTTGCCCTCGCACCGCGCGAGCAGCGAGTCCCAGTCGCACGAGTCCACGAACGGGAACCAGCAGTACGCCTCCATCGGCACGCCGGCGTCCCGCGCTCGTTCGCATTCGGCGAGGGTGTACCGCAGCCAGGTAGCGCGGTCGGAGGCGTACCCGCGGATGTTGGTCTCTGACAGCATCACCGGGAGCCGGTACCGCTCCCAGTACTCCGTCGCGAGCGACGCCAAACCGCGCGGTCGAGGTGACGGCGCGACTCCGCCGTTGGCGTCGTAGAACCATTCCGAATGGGCGTAGTAATCGAGCCCGAGCACGTCCACGCGGCCCGGGGGCAGCGTCAGGAGTTCGTCGCCCGCCGCGTCGACGAGCTGCTCCACGAACGGGCGGCCGGCCGCCTCGCACCGCCCCAGCATGAGGTCGAGCACGACGAACCGGCGGTCATTGCAGAGCGCGGCGTGCCGCACGGCGCCGTCGTCGGCCGGGTCGGCCGAGTGGTGTTCGCAGGTGTCCACCCAGACGTGTCTCGCCTCGGGGAGCAGATCCGCATAGAGGCGGCTCGCCTCCGCCACGGTCGGCAGGACGTTGCGCAGCAGCCGTGCCAGTCCCTCCACGCCGCGGCCGTACGGCGGCCATGCACCCTCGCCGCCGCAGAGGAAGAGCGTGGCGAACGGCTCGTTGAACAGCGTGTATTCCCGCACCCATGGGTACCGCGTGGCGAAGCGCTCGGCGTAGCGGAGGTAGGCCGATGCGAACCGGCGGTCGGCGAAGCCTGCGTGCAGCCAGCGGGGGTAGCTGGTGTGGTGGACGAGGTCGACGATCGGCCGCAGGCCTTGCTCGGCCATGTGCTCCATGACGGCGTCCGTCTGCGCCCAGTCGTAGCGCCCGGGCGCACGCTCGATCCTGTGCCAGCGGATCGGATAGCGCAGGCGCGTCACTCCCGCCTGACGCATCAGGGCCAGATCCTCGCGCCAGCGCTCGTCGTGCCCGGTCGTCTCGGTCACGTCCACGTCGTGCGCCGGCATGTACGTGCTCTCGAACCCGCCGATCATCTCGATCGGTCGTCGTGCCGGCCGGGCCGGGGTCCGCTCGCTCATGCTCGCTCCCTACGCCCGCCCGACCCTGCGCCCGGAGCGGGCGTCGTGCGGGTGACCCGGCTGCGCGCCGGAGTGGCGGACGGTTCGGCGGTGTGGCGGGCGGCCACCTTCAGCGCCTGGGCCACGACCTGGTCCATGTTGTAGTACCGGTATGTCCCGAGCCGGCCCAGGAACGTCACCCCGGGCGTCTCCTCGGCGAGCTCCTGGTACCTGCGGTAGAGCTCGCGGTTCTCAGGCCTGGGCACCGGGTAGTACGGGTCGCCGCCGTCGCGCGGGAACTCGTACACGACGGTGGTCTTCGCGTGCTCCTGGCCGGTCAGGTACCGGAACTCGGTGATCCGCGTGTACGGGTGGTCGTTCGGGTAGTTGACGACCGGTGCAGGCTGAAACTGCGGCGTGTCATGCGTCTCGAACCGGAACTCGATCGAGCGGTATGGCAGAGGCCCGTAGCGGAAGTCGAAGAACTCGTCGACCGGGCCCGAGAAGAACACGTGGTCGGTGGGCATCAGCATCACCTCCCGGTAGTCCGTGTTCAGCATGACCTTGATGTCGGGGTGGTCGAGCATGTTCTCGAACATGCGCGTGTAGCCGTGCAGCGGCATCGCCTGGTGCGTATCCGTGAAGTAGCGGTCGTCGTGGTCGAAGCGCGTCGGCACGCGGGCGGTCACGCTCGCATCGAGCTGGGACGGGTCGAGCCCCCACTGCTTGCGGGTGTACCCCCGGAAGAAGAGCTCGTACAGCTCACGGCCTACGGTGCCGACGACGACGTCCTCGGCCGTGCGCGGACGGCCGACGTCCTCGGCCCGCTCGGCGAGGAACTGGCGCAGACCCTCGGCGTCGAGGTCGAGGCCGTACAGCTTGTTGACCGTGTCCAGGTTGATGGGCATCGGGAGCAGCTGCGATCCGACGCTGGCGACCACTCGATGCTCGTATGCGCGCCATGCCGTGAAGCGCGACAGGAACGAGAACACGTCGTCCGAGTTGGTGTGGAAGATGTGCGGCCCGTACTTGTGCACCAGCACGCCGGCATCGTCGTAGTGGTCGAAGGCGTTCCCCGCGATGTGCGGCCTGCGGTCGACGACGAGCGTCCGGTGCCCGGCCTCGGCAAGCTCGCGGGCCACCGTTGCGCCCGCGAACCCCGCGCCCACGACGATCGCGTCGAAGCGGCGGATCGGCTCTCTGCGGCCGCGGCCGCGCTGACGCTCACGTCCCGTGATCGCTCCGTGAACGAGATCGCGCATCCGGACGAACGTCTCGTCCCACGACGTTTCGGACAGCGCCTGCTCCACGCCGTCTGCCCACCCGTCCGCGGGGTCGCCCAGCGCCAGGTCGCACGCGGCCGCGAACTCGTCGTGCCCGGACGCGGCATGGACGAGGCCGTTCGCGGCGTACGGCTCCACGACGTCGGCGATCGGCGTCGAGACGACCGGGCGGCCGCCGGCAAGATATTCGAGCGTCTTGGTGGGGCTGATGAAGCGCGTCGCGTCGTTCTGCGCAAAGGGCATCAGGGCGACGTCCCAGCCGGCGAGGTACGCGGGCAGCTGGCTGTAGGGCTTCGCTCCGAGGTAGTGGATGTTCGGGCGCTGCGGCAGCTGCTCGGTGTCGATCTTGACAACTGGCCCGACCATGACGATCTGCCAGTCGGGCCGTCGATCGGCCACCGCCGCGATCAGCTCGTAGTCCAGCCGCTCGTCGATCACCCCGAAGAACCCGAGCCGCGGGTGCCCGATGGCGCGCTGATCGTCCGGCTCGGGGAGGTCTTCGCGGGCGCGGGTGAAGTGCGCGTGGTCGACGCTGCTGGGGAACGGGTGGACGCGGGGGTGATGCTCCCGCTTGGCGCGGTAGAGGCTGTGCCCGCCGGTGAACACGAGGTCGGCCCGGTCGAGGAGCTGCCGTTCGCGTTCGAGCAGCTCCGGCGGCGCCTGGTCAAACAGTGAGAGCTCGTCCATGCAGTCGTACACGGTTGCCACCGGAGACAATCCGTCCGTCACCGGAAGCGCCATGGGCGTGTACATCCAAAGCAGGAACCGCTCGATTCCGCGGTCGTCCAACATCTGTGTGAGCAGCTCGCGCTGTATCCGCTCGGACTCCTCTCGGGTCGCCGACGCGGGGACGAACGGCACGGCGACGCTGACGCGGTTCTCTCGAGACGTCAGCTGCATCCGCGGAGGGCCGTCGTGATCGACCGGCTCCTCGACGAACAGCACGCGGTGTGTGCGGCCCCAGCGTGCCATCAGGTGCTGCGGGCGCTGGTAGGCGAAGTCCCAGCGAAGATGCGAGAGACAGACGACGTCGAACCGGCCGGCCGCCTCCTGGAATGTGAAGGTCGTAGGCAAATGCGCTCCCCTTGTATGCAGCGGGGAGACGCCTCCTGGTCAGCCTGCCCCGGTTGGTGCGGCTGTCATCTCAACCCCCCACAGCGGTTCCCATGCAGTGGCGCGTGGAAACGCGCTCCAACGAGGCCGCGTCGCTAGTCGCGGCCGGGGTGGTTCACGGCGCCGCAGGCGACGCAGCGGTAGAGCGGTGCGGCCGTCGCGTCCTCGGCATCGACGTGGTCGAGCAGCGTGCGGCCGCAGGATCCGCAATCGAACGACAGACCGCCGTTTCGCCGCATGAGCACCGGGCCGGCCCCGACGTGGATCGGGTTCGACGCCCCGGGCGCGACAACGCGCATGGACACGTGGGGGCAGTCCGAGATGTCGGCTTGACCGTTCATCGACGTTCCTTGCTGGACGGCGGCTGACTGCGCAATTCAGCGGCGGGCATACCCCTGAGCCGGCGTCCGCTAACGCGCGAACAGCTGCACGTCGGTGACGACCGACCCGCTCTCGTGCGCCTCGATCGCAAGGCGGTCGACGGCCTCGGCGCGGAATGTCACAAGCTCGAACGTCGGGCTGTCGATCCGCCGCTCCTCCGTGCCGGCCCGGAGCGTCAGCCGCCCGCGGGCCGCGGCCACGATCTCGACCTCGCCGCCGCCGCCCCATGGCCATTCCAGCACGCAGCCCGCCGGGAGCACGTACCACTGCTCGTCGTCGACGTGCGACGTCGTCGTCTCGTGAAGGACGTCGCCGGCGATGGCGGAGCCGCCGAGTGGCGGGCCCACGTGCCGCAAGACGCCGCCCACGCGAAGAGCGAACAGTCCCCGGCTGTGCCGTATCTCGAGCTGGTGGATGACGTCCGGCGGATCGAGGGCGAAGCGCACGCCGTGCACCGCGACCTCGGCGCCGTGCACCCACGCCTCGGTCTTTGCATGCGGGACGTCCGGGTCGTGCACCGGTTGCGGCGGGTGGGGCTGCGGCGCGGCCGTCGGCCCGCTGATCAGCGGGCGGTCGCCGCGCCAGTGGAAGCGGTCGAGGTGCACTTTCCGTCCCGCCGCGACGTCGCCGAGGTATCCGTGATACACCGCGTAGGCGGTCGCCGTGTCGGGGCCGAGCACCAGGCTGTGGTGCCCGACCCCGGTGATCCTCCCGCTGCTGGTGAGGATCGGGTTGTCGGGGATCTTCAGCCACGGGCCGCGAAGGTCATCGGCGTACGAGACGCCCACGGCGTAGGACAGGTTCTCGAAGTGCCCGCCCGAGTACATCTGGTAGTAGCGCCCGCGGCGTTTGACGACCCAGGCCCCCTCGTTCCATGCCCAGTTGCCGTCCGGCGCGTATTCCCAGGCCTGGCTGGGATAGGCGACGATCGTCGGCTCGCCTGCCAGCCGGTCGTGGCCGAACAGCCGGTCGACGACGTTCCCCGTGCCTCCGCGGCCCTCGCGGAACCAGGCATCGTTGATGCGCCGGTTGTAGAACATCCACAGCGTCCCGTCGTCGTCGCGAAACGGGTGACCGTCGATCGACCAGTCCTCCTTGACGAGCGGCTCGGGGTCCCAGACGAACGGGCCGAGCGGGTCATGGGACCGGGCGACTCCGAGCTGCCGCATGCGGTGCCCGGCGGGAACCCCGCTTGCCCGCTCACGTGCCGCCGCCACGTACATGTAGAACGTGCCTTTGTCGTAGAGCACCTCGGGCGCCCACACGTCCGTGTGCGGCCATCCGGTCGCGGAGGGCTCGAGCGCGACTCCGCGGTGGTCCCATGTGACCAGATCGCGCGACGCGTACACCGTGATCCCCTTGCGCCCGGCCGTCTCGCCGCTGTGGTAGAGGTAGAACGTGTCGAGGTACTTGACGACCATGGGGTCGCCGTGGTCGACACGGTCGCCACCGCCGATGACGGGGTTCTGGAAGAGCCGCGCCGTCAGCAGCGGCCGGCCCCGTCGGCCGGCGTCATCCGGCGCCAGCTGAGCTCTCCGTCGCACCCGGCCTCGTCGCGAAACCGGTCGACGACACGCTCGGCCACCTGCCGGTGGACGTCAGCGCGCACGAGGGCGACCAGCGAGCCGCCGAATCCGCCGCCGGTCATGCGGGCAGCCAGCGCGCCGCTCTCGTAGCACAGGTCGACCAGACGGTCGAGCCGCGGCGTCGTGACCTCGAAGTCGGTGCGGAGGGACTGGTGGCTCGCATGGAAGATCGCTCCGAGATCGTCATACCGGCCGCGCCGGAGCGCGTCAACCGTTGCGCGGACCCGTTCGTTCTCCGACCGCACGTGACGGAGCCGGCGGTGGCTGACCTCGCCGTCGTCTCCGGCGAGGCCGCGTTCGACCTCCCTCCTGCGGTCGGCATATCCGGATGCCGCAAGCTCGCGACGCTCGCCCGAGTCGATCACCACGACGGCGAGCTCCTCCGGGATCCCGACGTACTCGTGCTCGAGCGTGCCGCAGTCGAGCATGAGTGCGTGGCCGGCACGGCCCAGCACGATTGCGGCCTGGTCCATGATGCCGCACGGGACGCCGACGGCGCGCATCTCGGCGCGCTGGCACAGCGCCGCCAGCTCGAGGCCGCCGAGCGGGAACCGTGCCACGTCGCACAGGGCCACGGCCAGGCAGACCTCCAGGCCGGCGGAGGAGGAGAGCCCTGCCCCGTCCGGCAGATCCGAGGTGAGCGCGCCGGCGAGGCCGATCGCCGGCCTGCCGGCGTCCGCGAGCTCCCGGGCGACGGCGGCCGCGTAGGCACCCCAGCCGTCGGCCGTGCCGGTGCCGTCGGCGTTCAGCTCGACCACGCCGGAGGCCCGATCGGACTCCAGCCGCAGCTCGGCCGACGGCGACGCCGTCAGGCAGATGTGGCGGTCGACGGCACACGGCAGCACGAGCCCGCCGGCGTAGTCGGTGTGGTCGCCGATCAGGTTCACCCGGCCGGGGGCCCGGTAGCGCCGCCGCCTGCCCGGCGCTGGACCCCACTCGGCGTGAACGCCGGCCGGTGTCACGAAAGGCATGACGCAGGCGCCCCAACTCTTGGAGACCAAGTCGTTCGCGGCGGGTGTTGCACGGCTGTCAGACGCGCGTGACGGCGGCCGGGATGGTTGGGCTGATCGCCGCCCCACCCCAACCCCCGGTGACCAAGTCGATCGGG
>DASWRM010000016.1 GCA_036403155.1 Gaiellales bacterium
GCGCTGCCGCCCTGCGCCACCCGCCGCACCGCCGAGGCGAACTCCTCGATGTCAGACACGCGGTCCTTCAGCAGGTAGCCGACCCCCTCGCTGCTTTCGGCCAGCAGCTCCATCGCATACCCCGGCTCGACGTACTGGCTCAACACCAGCACCCCCACCTGCGGATAGCGCTCGCGGATCTGCTTGGCCGCGCGCAGCCCCTCGTCGGTATGCGTGGGCGGCATGCGGATGTCCACGATCGCCACATCCGGCTTGGAGAACCCCACCCGCCGCACCAGGTCATCGGCATTGTCCACCTGCCCGACCACCTCGAACCCGGCATCCACCAACAACCGCGCCACACCCTCACGCAACAACACCGAATCGTCCGCCAGGACTACCCGCACGGGATCACCGCCCGCACGCACGTGCCGGCGCCCGGACGGCTCTCCACGTCGAGGACGCCGTCGAGCGCCTCCACGCGGTCGGCGAGGCCGCGCAGGCCGGTGCCGGCCGAGGGGTCGGCACCGCCGACACCGTCGTCCCGCACCTCGATCACCGCCGCGCCGTTGTCCTGCACGATGCGGACCGTAGCGCGTTTGGCGTTCGCATACTTGGCAACATTGGCGAGGGACTCCGAGACGACGTAGTAGGCCGCGGCCTCGACGGGCGGCGGCAGCGGCTGCTCCGGGGTCTCCACGAGCTCCACCGGGATGGACGCCCGATTGGCAAGCGCCTCCAGCGCGGGCTGGAGGCCGCGGTCGGTGAGGATCGCAGGGTGGATGCCGCGGGCCAGCTCGCGGAGCTCCTCGAGCGCCTGGGCCAGCTCCTCGCCGGCCGCCTCGAGGATGGCGTCCGCAGCGGCCGGGTCGCGCTGGAACTGGGACCGCGCCAGCCGCAGGGACAGCGACAGGGACACGAGCCGCTGCTGAGCGCCGTCGTGCAGGTTGCGCTCGAGCCGGCGGCGCGCCTCGTCGCCCGCGGTCACGATCCGGGCGCGCGAGCGGCGCAGCTCCTCCTCGGCGTGCTTGCGTTCGGTGATGTCGCGGATGAAGGCTGTGAACAACGGGCCGTCGTCGCCCTCGATGCGCGTCACCGCGAGCTCGATCGGGAACTCGGTGCCGTCCGCGCGCATGCCGGCCAGCTCGACCTGCGCACCGATCAGCCGGCCGCTTCCCGTCCGCAGGTGTTCGGCCACTCCGCCCCGGTGCTCGTCGCGGTAGCGCGGCGGGATCAGCAGATCGGGCATGTTGCGGCCGATGACGTCGCGGGCGACGCGCCCGAACGTGCGCTCGGCGGCCGGGTTGAACTCGACGATCCGGTCGTGCGCGTCGATGGTCACGATGCAGTCCAGGGCCGACGACAGGGTCGCGGACTTCCGCGCCTCGCTCGCCGCCACCGCCGCCTCCGCGCGTCGCCGCTCGATCAGCTGGCCGATGCGGTCGGCCACCGCCTCCATCAGCGCCAGCATCTCGGGATCCGGGCCGAGCGAGTCGTCCGAGCACATCTGCACCACCGCGTCGACCTGCCCGCCCGCGATGACGGGGAACGCGAACGAGCCTGCCGAGGTGCAGCGCGTGTTGGCGGCGACCGCCGGATCGTCCCCGACGTCCATGTCCCAGTGCGGGCGTGCCCGCTCGCGGACGTACCAGGCCAGCCCGGTGTCGTCGCGGGCCCGCTCTGCGAGGATGCGCTCGACGAACCCGTCCGAGACCACGCCGCGGCGGGCCCAGACCGCGACCGGCACCAGTTCGTCGGGCTCGGCTTTCCAGTAGATGCACGCCCAGCAGTCGAATGCGGCCCCCACGGCCTCGACCAGCGGTTCGGCGACCTCCTCGAGGCGCTCCGCGTTGGCGAGCGCTCGGGCCACCGTCAGCTGGAACCCCATCCGCCGCTCGTTGCGGCGGCGCAGCGTGATGTCCTCACCGATGCTCGTGGCACCGATGACACGGCCGTCGCGGTCTCGGATCACCGTGTTGTTCCAGGCGATGTCGCGGACGTCGCCGGCACGCGTGCGGATCCAGTTCTCCTCGTACGGCAGCACGCTGTCGGTCGCCATCCGTTCCAGATAGCGCACCTTCTCGCCGCCGAAGATGTCCAGCCAGTCGCGCCCGATCAGCTCCTCCTTGGACCATCCGGTCAGCTCGCACAGGAAGGGGTTCGCGTAGGTGATCAGCCCGTCCGTGTCGAGGCTGACGGCGATCAGGCGGACGTTCTCGAGCAGCTCGCTCAGGCGCTGCTCGGAGGCGCGCAGCTCGCGCAGCTGGGCGGCCAGCTCGCCGGTAAGCGACTGGTTGCGCAGTGCCAGGGCGGCGGCGGCGGTGGCTGCGTCGACGAGGCCGGGGTCGTCGAGCAGCGACTCGTCGTGCACCATCTGGACGGCGCGGCGGCCGCCCGCCTCGATCGGCGTCACGGCGCGGCCGGGCCGCGCCACCGGCCGCGGCGACGGCTGGCCCTCGGCGTCGGTGTAGCCGCCGCCGTCCGGGAGGCGATAGACCAGCTCGAGGGTGGGATCGCCGAGGGCGCCCCGCAGCGCGTCGCGCAGGCGGGCGGGCTGGTCGCTGGACTCGACCTCGGCGATCAGCCCGCTGACCGCGCTCGACCTGCCGATCTGCGTGCGCAGCAGGCCGTACACGAATGCCTGCGGCACGGCCGCGAATGTGAGCGAGAAGAGATAGAACGGCACGTCGCTCGACCCGTGCACGATCACGGTGAAGACAAATGCGACCAGGCCGATCGTGATCACGCAGATGCCGCCGGTCAGGTACACGGGCGCAAGCGTGCGGCGAAATGCCGGTGACGCCGCCCGCCAGCGCCTGACGAGGATCAGCAGGACGGCGGCGATCAGCGCGATGCCGAGGCCGAGCGAGATGCTGTCCAGCACGGTGACGGTGCGGTGGCTGTGCTCGGCCAGCAGCAGGTTGTGCGCGCTGGCCGGGTCGGAACCATCCTTGGCCGGCTCCGAGAACGGGAGCGTGCCCAGTGAGATCAGCCAGGTGTCGGCGTAGACCGCGGCCGTCGTCAGCCGTGCGTCGAGCGACCCCAACCGGCCGGTCGGGTACGCGAGGATGAGGTGGACGAGCAGGCCGATCCACAGGCTGGAGACGATCAGGCTGAAGGTGAGCAGGACGTCGTGCGGCGAGTCCGACAGTCCCGCGCACAGCCACGTCAGTCCGATCCCGCACATCAGCGCGCCAACGCGGTTCGACGGCCGGCGCACCCACGCGAGCAGCCCGGCGACGAGGAACGACCACGCGACCGTGAGGCCGAGGATCAGGAACGCCGTGGTGTTGTGGTCGACCCGCGTGGTCAGCTCAGCGTCGACGACGAGCGCGGTCAGCGCCGCGCCCACCGCCACCGTCAGGCCGCGGAGCGCGGGCGCGATCATCCCAGCGCGTCGGCCAGCGCCCGACCGCACAGCTCGCCCTTCGGCACGAACCCGCGGGCACCGCTCTCACCGATCAGCGGGCCGAAGTCGCTGGCCTCGCGGCTCGAGGTCAGCACCACCGCCGGTGCGTCGGGATCCTTCGTCAGTTCGGCCGCAACAGCGAATCCGTCCGTATCCGGCAGCTGGACGTCCAGCAGGACCACCTCCGGTTTCAGCTCGCGGGCGGCAACCAGTGCGGACGCGCCGTCCACCGCCTCGCCGACGATCGTATAGCCCTCGGATGCCAGGAGCGCTCGTGCCATTGCACGAAAGCTCGGGTGATCATCCACGATCAGGACGGATGGCGCCATCTCGATTCATCGTGCCACAGGGTTCGTGGTCGCGAGATACGGTTTGCCACACTGTTTGCGGCGTATGTCAGGTACCACAAAATGGGGGTTGGCGCCCCGAGTGACACGTCGTCCCGCGGTCAGGGCGTCGTCGCGCCGCTCGACCCGCCGGCGGTCTTGATCTGCGCCAGCGGCTTCAGCTGGGCCTCCAGCTGCTCCAGCTGCTTCTTCTCAGGCGTGGTCGGATCGAGCTTCAGGATCTGCTGCACCGCACCGTAGGCGGTCGAGTAGTCCTGCGCGTTCAGCGAGTCCCGAAGCAGCGCCTGCTGGAACGTCACGTCGTCCGGTGTCTGCTGGATCGCCCGCTTCCACAGCGACACGGCCTGCGTGAGATCGCCCTGCGCCTGCTGCTGGTACAGCTGCTGCTTCTGCTGCAGCGGCTGCTGCAGGGAGGTGACCAGCGGTGAGGGAAACGCACTCGCAAGCTTTGTGGCGCTGGGCGGCAAGGCGTTGCTCACGCTCTGGTACTGCGACGCGATGCCCTGCCAGTACGACGCCTTGGCCTGCAGCTTCTGCGCGCGGGTCTCGTACAGGCCGGCGACCAGCGCGATGGTGTTCGTGTCCTTGGGGCGCAGCTGCAGGTACTGCTGGTAGGCGCCGAGCGCCGGGTCCGGGTCGCCCTGCGCCTGGTACGCGTCCCCGAGCTGCAGCCAGGCGGTCGCGTTCTTGGGGTCCTTGTGCACCTTGTCCAGCAGGCCGCTGACGCTGGCGCTCGACCCGCTGGTGCCGCCGATCAGGTTGCCCAGGCTGACCCCTCCGACGCCCGAGCCGACCCCGAGGAACACGAAGCTGAGCGCGAACACGGCGCCGAGGAAGATGAAGACAGGCTTCTGGGTGCGGCGGATCTTCTCGAACAGCATGGTGGGGCCGTCAGGGCTCGATCATCTTCGCGCGCACGAGGCGCACGGGCTCGGTATCGGCGGGTTTGCCGTCCCGCCTGAAGCGTATCTGCCCGTCGACCATCGTGAGCAGGACGCGCTCCGCCGTCCCGCCGTACACGGCAGCGGTGACGGGATCCTCCCAGGGCAGGAATGCCGAGCCGCGCAGACCGAGCACGGTGAGGTCGGCGCGCTTGCCGGGTGTGAGCGACCCGACGCGGTCGTCGAGGCCGATCGCGCGGGCGCCGTCCAGCGTCGCCATGCGCAGCACGCGCTCGGCGCCGAGCGCGTCCGGGCGCCGGCTGCGGGCGCGGGCGACGAGGATTGCGGCGCGCATCTCGTCCCACATGTCGAAGGTCAGCGCGGAGGCCGGCGAGTCCGTCCCCAGGCCGACGACGAGCCCGGCCTCCAGCAGCTCGGGCACGGGAGCCGTGCCGCATCCGAGCAGCGCGTTCGACCTGGGGCAGTGGACGGCGGGGACGTTGCGCGCCGCCAGCGCTGCGACGTCCGGCGGCCGTGCCCGCACGAGGTGGATGGCCACGGTATCTCGCCCCAGGAGGCCGGCGATCTCGGCCAGCGGCCGCGTGTCCCGGTCGGATTCGAGCAGGTGCGTCGCCACCGGGATGCCGCGGTCCCGTGCCAGGCCGACGAGCTCGGCATAGTGGTGGGGCGTCACGGTGTAGGGCGCGTGCGGCGAGACGCCCGGCGTGACCAGCGGATGGGCGGGCAGCGCGTCCAGCCGGCCCGCCATCAGGGCCGCCGGGTCGCCCTGGTCGCTGAACGCCTCGAGGTAGACGATCGCCCGCAGACCCTGCGCGATCGCCGCCTCGGCCACGGTGTCGGCGTAGGAGCAGTCCGCGATCGTGGTGACGCCGCCCGCAAGGCAGGCATGCACGCCGGCATGGGCCTGCGCCAGGTAGTCGTCGCGGACGAGGCCGCTCTTGCGGCGGATCAGCTGCTCGATCCACGGCGAGAAGGGCAGGCCGTCGCCCATGCCGCTCATGGCGTGGTACTCGAGGTGCGTGTGGGCGTTGACCAGCCCCGGCAGGATCACGGCGTCCGCGAAGCGCTCGTCGGCGACGAGGTGCGCGCCGATCTCCGCGATCGCGCCGTCCTCGATCCGCACGGCGCCGTCGCGGATGGGCGGCCCGTCGATGGGCAGCACCCAGTCTGCGCCGACGATCACGTCAGGGGCTCTGGATCGGGCTCGTCGCTGCCCTGTGCCCGCTCGACCCCCACCACGATGAAGTACGAGAGGCCGTAGAGCGCCAGCAGCGGGACGAACTCGACGATGAACGAGATCGGGTCAACGCCCGGCAGCAGCATGGCGAGGACGGCGAGGAGGACGATCGAGATCCGCCAGTGGCGGCGCATCAGCGCCGAGCTCATGATCCGCAGCCGTGCCAGGACGAGCATGACGGCGGGCATCTCGAACACGATGCCCATCGCAAGCAGCGTCAGCAGGACGAACTGGATGTAGTCCTTCGCCCGCAGCTGGTAGTTGAACGCCTGGTCGTTGAAGCCGACCAGGAACTCGATCGCCGGGGGGACGACGAGGTACCAGGCGAAGATGACGCCAGCGACGAACAGCGCCGGGATCATCAGCACGAGCGGCTTGATGTGGCCGTGGTAGGACTCCGCGAACGCCGGTATGACGAACGCGTAGAGCTGGTACGTCGCGATCGGCATGGTCAGCAGCAGGCCGCTGTAGATGGCGATCGAGATGGACGTCAGGATGCCGTCGAGCGGGCTGACCGCCAGGAACTGGTAGTGATGGCCGGGCCTGTGCGGCAGCGGGTCGGCCAGGAAGTTCAGGATCGCGCCCGACTCGTAGAAGCATGCGGCGACCGCGACGGTCAGCACGACGAGCACGACGATGATGCGCGTTCGCAGCTCGTCGAGATGCTCGACCAGCGTCAGCTCGTCTTCGGGCTTGACGCGCCGAGCGCGGACCACGTGTTAGTCCCGGGTGTGGTGGACCGGGCCCTGCTCGGTGGTCGGCGCCGTGTAGGGCGTCGCCGGAGGCTCGATCGAGGCCGGCGGCTGCACCGGAACCTCGTCGTCCGTGTCGTGGCCGCTGACGGAGTCCTTGAACTCGCGGATCCCCTTGCCAAGCGAGCGCCCGACCTCGGGGAGCCGCTTCGGGCCGAGAACGACCAGCGCGATGATGAGCACGATGATGAGCTGAATCGGTGATACGTCGGGCATGGCCGGAGGGTACCACGTGTGAATAAGCCGCCCAGGGGCTACAGCTACACTTGATCGGCTGGGCACCGCGCCTGCGCGCCCGGCGACCACGACGCTTTCACCTCCTCCGAGAGGATTCCATGCCAGACCTGATCATTCGCAACCTGCACGCATCGATCGACGGTGCAGAGATCCTGAAGGGCGTCGACCTCGAGCTCTCCAAGGGCGAGGTGCACGCCATCATGGGCCCCAACGGCTCCGGCAAGTCCACGCTCGCGCACGTTCTCATGGGCCATCCGTCGTACGAGGTGACCGACGGCGAGGTCGAGTTCCAGGGTGAGCAGCTGCTCGAGCTGGAGCCCGACGAGCGCGCCCGGCTGGGCCTCTTCCTCGCGTTCCAGTACCCGTCCGCCATCCCCGGGGTGACGGTCGCGAACTTCCTGCGCCTGGCCGCGAACGCGCATCGCCGCGGGCCCGACGGCGAGGAGAACCCGGTTCGCATCCCGGAGTTCCGCAAGATGCTGCAGGAGAACATGGACGCCCTCAAGATCGACCGCGGGATGACCAGCCGATACCTCAACGACGGCTTTTCGGGCGGCGAGAAGAAGCGCATGGAGATGCTGCAGATGGCGATGCTCCGCCCGCAGATCGCGATCCTGGACGAGACCGACTCCGGGCTCGACATCGACGCGCTGCGGATCGTGTCCGACGGGGTCAACCAGCTGGTCGGGCCCGACATGGGCGCGCTCGTGATCACCCACTACTCGCGGCTGCTCAAGTACATCAAGCCGCACCACATCCACGTGCTCATCGAAGGCCGCATCGTCCGCTCCGCGGGCCCTGAGCTGGCCGACGAACTGGAGCGCGAGGGCTATGCGCCGTACGGCGTGCAGGAGGCGGCTGTCTGATGGCTGAATTGACGCGCGAAGAGCAGGAGGCCGTCGCCCTCGGCGATTATAAGTACGGCTTCCACGACGACTTCGAGGCGGTCTTCCAGACCCGCCGCGGGCTGGACGAGGACGTCGTCCGCGAGATCTCGGCTCACAAGAGCGAGCCGGAGTGGATGACCGAGTTCCGGATCAAGAGCTACCAGCACTTCCTCAAGCGGCCGCTCCCACGCTGGGGCGCCGACCTGCGGACGATCGACTTCGACAACATCTACTACTACCTGAAGCCGGTCGAGCAGCAGGCGAAGACCTGGGACGACCTGCCGCCGGGGATGCGGGAGACCTGGGACAAGCTCGGTATCCCCGAGGCCGAGAAGAAGTACCTGGCCGGGGTCGGGGCGCAGTACGAGTCCGAGGTCGTCTACCACAACCTGCAGGAGGACCTCTCGAAGCAGGGCGTGATCTTCCTCGACATGGACTCCGCGCTGCGAGAGCACGAGGACGTCGTGCGCCAGTACTTCGGCACGATCATCCCGTACAACGACAACAAGTTCGCGGCGCTGAACACCGCGGTGTGGTCGGGCGGGTCGTTCATCTACGTGCCGGCGGGCGTGAAGGTGGAGCTGCCGCTGCAGGCCTATTTCCGGATCAACGCCGAGAACATGGGCCAGTTCGAGCGGACCTTGATCATCGTCGAGGAGGGGGCGCAGGTCCACTACGTCGAGGGCTGCACCGCGCCGATGTACACGTCCGAGAGCTTGCACTCGGCCGTCGTCGAGATCATCGTGAAGAAGGGGGGCCGTTGCCGGTACACCACGATCCAGAACTGGGCGAACAACATTTATAACCTCGTGACCAAACGCGCCGTGGCCTACGAGGACGCCCTGATGGAGTGGGTCGACGGCAACCTCGGCAGCCGCCTGACGATGAAGTACCCGTCCGTCTACATGATGGGCAAGGGCGCGCGGGGCGAGATCCTCTCGATCGCCTTCGCCGGCAAGGGGCAGCACCAGGACGCCGGCGGCAAGGTCGTCCACGGG
>DASWRM010000017.1 GCA_036403155.1 Gaiellales bacterium
CGAGCATGGCTGCTGGTTCAGCCGGTAGCACGCGAACATGTCGTCGGCGATGCAGGCCTCGGACGGCCGCGTCGGCAGCGTCGCCGCCGACGGATGTGCGTCGACGAGCGTCCACGTGCTGCCCACCGACCGCGTTTCCAGCGCCGAGTCGGCGACGAAGCTGTTGACCGACGTCGGTGCGAACGGCTCGAGCGGGTCGAGCACCGTCACCGGCTGATAGCGGGCGAGCAGCTGCGCCGGCGTCGCCGCCTGCGCCGGCGCGACGATCGCAAGGACGGTCACGAGCATCGCCAGCGTGGCGACCGCCGTGCGGATGCACCCCATTGTCCCACCTCCCCTGGTCGTCGGCGGCCGGATGGCCGCCACCGGGTGATCCTCCCGCCCGGGGGGCGCGTGGGCGTCGGGGAGATCCCTATTCCGCCAGGCGATCGACCAGCCCGGCGAGCACGCGCTGGCAGCGGTCGAGCTGCTCGACGGCGACGGATTCGTCTGCACGGTGCGCATCGGCGATGTGGCCCGGCCCGCAGACCGCCGTGGCGATGCCGGCGTTCGCATAGGTGCCGGCCTCCGTCCCGAAGTCGATTGCCCCGCCCGGCTCCGCGTCGATCAGCCCGGCGAACGGGGCCGGGTTGCCGTCGAGGCCGGCGTACCCGGCGAGCTGCTCGAGCTCGGCTCCGCGGAGGTTGGGCAGCAGGCCGGCGGGGTCGTCGCCCGGGACCGTGCGCACCTCGAACTCCACGGTGCACCGGTCGGGCACGATGTTGACGGCCGTGCCGCCGTGGACGGGGCCGACCGAGATGGTGGAGTGCGGGATGGTGAACCGCTCGTCCCGCCGGCCCCGGTCCGCCAGCTCCCGGCCCCGGTCGCGCAGGGCCAACACGAGCTCGGCCGCATGCTCGACGGCGTTGTCGGCGAGCGGCGCCTCGCTCGAGTGCCGTGCCTCGCCGCGCACGGTCGCCCGCCAGCTCGCCTTGCCCTTGTGCGCCGTCACGAGCAGCATCCCCGTTGGCTCGCCGACGATGCAGACCGCCGGCGCGCGTTCGAGCACCGCCGGCAGGATGTCGTGGACGCCCCGGCAGCCGATCTCCTCGTCGGTCGAGACCGCGAGCATCAGCGGCCGGCGAAGCGTCCGGTTCGCGGCCTCCGCCAGTGCGTCCATCCCGCACGCGAGGAATCCCTTCATGTCGGCGGTGCCGCGTCCCGCCAGCCGCCCGCCCGATTCGCGCACCGTCCATGGATCGCTCGTCCACGGCTGGGCGTCCACGTCGACCACGTCCATGTGCGCGGCAAGCACCACGCCGCCCGCGCCCTCGCCGCAGCGGGCGACCAGGCCGACGCGCCCATCCGGGCCGGGCAGCTCGCGGACGGCGACCCCGCGCTCGCGCAGCCAACCAGCGACGAACGTCGCGATGTCGCCGTTCGGCCGGCCGGTGACGCTCGGGAACGCGACCAGCCGCTCGAGCAGCGCGCGCGATCGGATCAATTGTGGGCGCAGTGCGCGGGGTGCGGGGGCGGGACGTCCAGCGCCGGGCTCCGGTCGAAGAATCCCACCGGCCGCAGGTGGAATCCGCAGTAGGCGACGGGCATGACAGGCCAGTCCTCGAGCCGCGGTATGTGGTGTGCGCCGAACGAGTACCAGAGCACCACGTCCTCGTTCTCGAGCGGGCGGTCGGCCGCCGTCCAGCGCGGCAGCCCGTCGCCGCCCGGGTGCTGGTTGGGATACTCGCCCGCGGGGAAGCGCTCGTCGCGCCGGTAGGGCGTCACCCAGAGATGGTGGTCGAGGAACCCGGCGCGACGCCGGAACTGCGAGTCAGGATGCGCCATCGGCGCGACGTTCTCGCCGGGGACGAGCTCGTAGGCGACCGGCTGGCCCATCCGGTTGCGCCGGCCGGGATTCTCGACCCGCCAGCGGCGCGCCTGCAGCGGTGCCACGTCCCGGCGTGCGTCCGACTCGCGGGCGAACGTGCGGCGCACGGTGGAGAAGGCGGATCCGTCCGCGTTGCCGTCACCGGGCGGCTCGGGCTTCGACTCGATCTCGTAGGCGACGTTGCGCGCGCCGTCCACGTCCATGTCCAGCCGTGCGGTGAAGAAGTGCTGGTGATAGCCCGCCGCAACGCCGGGCGCGATCTCGGTGGCATGGCGCTGCTCCGACCCGGCGGGCACCCCCGCCGTGAGGATGATGCCCGTCAGCTTGCCCTCGAACTGGATGCCGCCGTCCTGGTACAGGTACCAGAAGAAGCCGTACTCGTAGTTGCCGACGGTCGCGATGCACGAGATGACCAAGCGGCGGGACCGCGCCACGTGCACCTGCCCGGTCTCGTCGTCGGTGTGCTTCCAGAGGATCCCGTAATCCTCCTCGTGGATGCAGATCGCGTTCGGCAGGTGGACGACCTCGCCCGCGCTGTTGATGCAGCCGGCGTCCATGTACGTGATGTCGCCCAGGCAGTCGCAGCCCAGCTCGAGGGCGTTGACGAGCGGGCCGACGCCATACTCGCCGATGTCGAACACGTTCTTGAAGTGCACCGTGGGGTTCGGGTCGCCGTAGGGGATCACCAGCTCGGCGATGGAGGCGCGGTGGCACACCGGGCGCAGCTCGCCGTTGTCCTCGTAGGCGATCTCGTGCAGCACGAGGCTCTCCTTGTGCGAGAAGCCAACGCGAAGCCGCCACTTCTGCCACCGCAGCTCGCGGCCGCGCAGCTCGAAGCTGACGCCCTCCGGCTGCGTGATCTCGATCGGCCTCTGGTCGTCCCGAAATCCGGCTCCGCCGCCGTCCCGGTAGTCCCACGTGCCCGCGGGCACCGGAATCGCACCGTGGTCGTCCACGCGCACGACGCGCATCTCGGCGAGGTCGATCACGGCGACGAGGTTGCCGATCGGCCTGCCGTACGGGTTCACGTCGTCGTCCGACGACCGCAGCCAGGACAGGCAGCGCGCGACGCGCCGGCCCGGCTCCTCGAAGGCGCCCACCGTCCACGGCTCGACGTGCACCATCTCGACCTGGTCGCCCTCGATTCCGCGCCGCGCGAGCGCCTCGCGGAACGCCGGGTCGGCGCGGCAGGCGGCTCCCGCCTCGAAGTACTCATCGATGCTGACCGCGGGCTGCATCCCGTCCAGCGAACGCTGCTCGGTAACGGTGTCCGCGTCCAGGTCGAGGATGCACTCGACCGCGTCTCCGGTGGTGCCATGCAGGACGACCCCGATTGCCTCGCGCGCCGGCAGCGTCCCGCCGGCCCGCCACGCGGCGAGTGCGGCCTTGTCGGGCTCGAGCAGGTCGACGCTGATCACCCGCGTGCGCTCGACGACGAGGCCCTCGCGTCGCAGCACGCCCACCGCTCGCTCGAGCTCGCCGGCGTCGAGCGGGTCGAGCGGGTGGGTGGTGCCGGCGGCGGTTGCATCCATGTGGTCAGTCCTCCGGTCGGTGCATCCCCGGCACGCCCGCGGGCGTGATCGTCTCCCGGCAATGCTGCTTGAACGCACTGATCGTCCGAGTTTCGCGGATGCCGCGCAGCGACGCGAGCCCGAGCCGCACCGCCCGCGGTTCGCCGCGCAGCGGCACGGTCACGATCCGCTCACCGTCCAGGGCCCGGTCGTTCCGGGGCCGGGCGTTGACGATCGCGTAGCCGAAGCCGTTTGCGACCAGCGTCCGTATCGTCTCGGGATGCTGTGAGCGCAGGGCGATGGCGGGCTCGAGCCCGGCCTCTGCGAAGAGCTGCATGAAGTACTCGCGGCTCAGCGGCAGGTCGAGCAGGATGTGCGGCTCCCTGGCCAGCTCGGCGAGCGACACGCGCTTGCGCAGGGCGAGCCGGTGCCCGGCCGGGAGCACCGCATGGGGCGGCAGGTCGACGAGCGGCTCGAACTGGACGTCGGATGGCAGCTGCAGGTCGTATGTGAGGGCGACGCTGGTCAGGCCGCCTCGCAGGCGCTCGAGCAGCCCGTCCTGGTGCGACTCGACCAGCTCCACGCGCACCCGCGGGTTCGCCGCCTCGAACCCGCGCACCAGGCTCGGGGCCACCAGCGGCGCCAGCGTGACCAGGCAGCCGAGGTCGAGCGCGCCCGCGATCTCGTCACTGAGCGTCGCCGCCAGCCGCTCCACCTCCGAGGCGTGGCGCAGCAGCTCCTTCGCCTCGCCCAGGAAGCGGCGCCCCTCCGGGGTGAGTGACAGCCCCTGTGCGTGGTGGCGGACGAAGAGCTGCACGCCGAGCGCGCGCTCGAGCTTTGCGATGGCGGTCGAGACCGTCGGCTGTGAGCTGTGCGACCCCTGCGCGGCGCGCGTCACGCTCCCCGTCTCGCCGGCCGCGACGAAGTATTCGAGCTGGCGGAACGAGAAGCGCACGCCTATTCGTCCCCCGGGACGCCATAGCTCGGCGCCACCTCGGGATTCAGCGCCCGCGTTACGTATGCCTCCGCCTGCGGCTTCCACACCTTCCAGAGCTGCGCCAGCCGTTCGACGGGCTCGTCGTCCCAGTCCACGCGGAGATCGGTGACCGGCCACGGCTCGCGGTCGCAGACGAGCATGCCGGCCGACCTCACCTGCCCAGCCTCTCCACCCGCCTCCAGGCCCGCCGCGAGCGCCGCCACGAGCCGGTCGCCGATGTGCGCATCGGGGAAGGCGAGGAATGCGTCCACCATCGCGCCCGGGACGGCGGCATCGCCCAGCAGGTTTCCGGCCGCGACGGCGCCCGGCCGCTCGGCGAACCCGTACAGCCCCAGCGTCTGCTCGCCGCAGAAGACGGCGGTGCTGCCGGACGTGTCGACCGCCGTCAGCTGCCGGTAGGCGGCGTGCGGCGCATCGGCCGCGACCCGCGAGACGGCCTCCCCGGCGGGGACCCCGGCCGCGATCAGGTCGAGCATGCGAGGGCCGAGGCGGGGATCCGTGATGTTCTGGGAGGCGGCTGCGCCGACGCCGGCGCGCGCATGGGCGCACCGGGCCGCCACGGCCGGGCTGGACGACGATACGACGACGCCGACCATGCCGGTCCGCTCGCACAGGCCGGCCAGCGAGAAGGTCATGCGCGCTCGTCGGGAACGACGGCGGTAGCGTCGATCTCGACGACCCACTCAGGGCGCGCCAGCGCAGTGACCACGAGCCCGGTGGAGACCGGGAACACACCCTTCAGCCACCGGCCCATCACGCGGTAGACCGGCTCGCGGTGGCGGATGTCGGTCAGGTAGACGACCACCTTCACGATGTCGCCCAGCTCGCCGCCGGCCTCCTCGAGGAGCATCGCGATGTTCGCCATCGCCTGCTCGGTCTGGGCCGCGACGTCGCCGATGCCGACCGACTCCCGGGTGTCGAGATCCTGGCCGATCTGGCCGCGCAGGTAGATGGTGTTGCCCGCGCGGACCGCCTGGCAGAGATCGTTGTCCAGGTTCTGCTCCGGATACGTCTCCCGCGTGTTGAACTTCCGGATCCGCGTGTGGCTCATGCGGCGCCCCCGACCGGTTCGGCCAGCACGCGTTCGGACAGTCCGGCCGACTGCTGCACCACGTCCAGAGGGACGGAGAAGTCGAAGTTGCGGTACACCGCGCCGAGGTGGGCGAACGGGGGCGACTGCGCGAACAGCTGGAACGTGAGCCGGTGGCCGGCGTAGTCCGAGTTGAGCAGGTCGCGGGCGAACGCGAGCAGCCGGCGCCTGTCCTCGGCCTGCCAGCGGTCGTTGATCGAGTAGAACTTCTCCATCCAGGGGCCGGTCTCGGGATGGCGGAACGTCGCGGCGTCCGGCGTGACGCAGATCTGGCCCCCGACCAGCTCGCGGGCGATGTGCATCATCGCGGGCAGCTGCGTGCAGGCGTGCACCCGGCCGGTGTACAGCAGCGACTGGTTCGGCATCAGCAGCCCGCCGGGCGAGGTCTCGGCGTTCGCGATCGCCGCGGTAAGGTGGGCGTTGATGCCCTCGCGGTAGCAGGCGAGCGTCGCGAGCTTCTCCTGGACGGCCTGCTGGCGCTCGAGCCCGGTCTGGCGGACGTTGAACAGGGCGGCGCCGATCAGCATGTCGGCCACGCGCTGGATCCGCTGCACGAAGGCGAACGCGCTGTAGCGGTGGAGGGTCGACCGGATGAAGGTGGCGGCGCGCGTGTGCCGGTAGAACAGGACGTTCTCCCATGGGATCTCGACGTCGTCGAAGATCACAAGCGTGTCGACCTCGTCGAACCGGTTGGCGAGTGGATAGTCCTCGGCGGGGGCGCGGCCGGCGAATCCGGTGCGGCAGATGTGCTTGATGCCGGGAGCGCCCATGTCGCAGATGAAGCCAAGCGCGTAGTCGGACAGCTCGCTGTCGCCCCAGTTCGCGATGGTCGGCTTCACGAACGCCTGGTTGGCGTAGGCGGCCGCCGTCTCGTACTTCGCCCCGCGCACGACGATGCCGTTGTCCGTCTCGCGGACGAGGTGGAGGAGCATGTCGGGATCCTGCTCCTGCGGGCGCTTCGAGCGGTCGCCCTTTGGATCGGTGTTGGCGGAGACGTGGAACGGGTCCGCGTGCAGGACGCGGTGGATGTGGCGCTCGATGTTCTCGGAGAACTGCGGATCGACCTCGTTCAGCACGTCGCGGCCGTCGTAGAGCGACCACATCTCGCCCACCGTCTCGTCACCGACGCGGATCACGACGCCGCGGACGTCGTCCATGACGGCGTCGACGGCGCGGCGCTTCGCGTGCCAGTCGTCGCGAGTCTGGGGAAGCTTGAGGCCGACGGCGTGGCGCTCGCCGGTCGCCTCGTCGGCGTAGCTCATGACGTCCCGGGTGTCCGGGTCGTGCGCCATGTCGTAGATGCGGGCCCGGATGTCGACCAGTGGCCGGAACGCCGCGTGCGTGGTGACGTCGCGCACGCGCTCGCCGTTCATCCAGACCTCACGGCCGTCCCTGATCGATTCGCGGTACTGCTCGCCGGTGCGGATCATCCGCAGCCTCCCTCACGGTTGACGGCGTGAGTATCCGCGATCGGCAAGGATTTGCAAAGAAGATTCTCCGTAGGTTTGGGAGAGACTACGACGATGCAACGGGCTGGCCCGGAAACGGCGCGGGCCCGGACGTCTCCGCCCGGGCCCGCTGCGCCCCCGCAAATGGTGCGTCGCCTAGTAGGTGGCGAGCGTCAGCGACGACGTGTAGTAGCCGCTCTTCGACGCCTTGACCGTGATCTTGCCGGTCTTGGTCGGCTTCAGCTTGAACGTCACCTTCCCACCGCTGCCGGTGGTCTTCGTGGAGGCGTTGACGCCCGCGCCGCCGACATGCACGGACGCACCGACGACGCCTGTGCCGCCGGCGGTCTTGACCGTGAACGTCACGCTCGTGGTCGTGCCCTTGTGAACGGCGGACGTCGAGCTGCTGACCGTCGTCTTGGTCGGCAGACTGAGCGTGCTGACCGCCCAGCTGCCGGTGTTGTTGTCATCGTCCACCGTGGCGACGCGCCAGTAGATGGTGCCGCCGTTCGTGTACCCCGTCGAACCGAACGACGTCAGCGTGGGGGCGTACGACGCGTTCTGGATGGTCGCGCTGTCGAACGTCGACGTGAAGGAGTTGGTCGTCGAGAACTCGACCTTGTACTGCTTGGCGCCCAGGCTCGGGTTCCAGGTCGTGAGCACCCGGGTGGGCACGGTCGACGAGGTCGACAGATCCGACGCCAGGCCGGTCGGCGCGGGGATCGTCCGGTTGAACGACTGCCATCCGCTGTAGTCGCCGGCCACGTTGGTGGTCGACGACACCGGGTACAGGGCGCGGGCGCGCCACTGGAACTGCCCGACGCCGGTCATGCTCGAGGCCGACCAGGCATCCGCGGTCGTCTGCCAGCTCTGCGACGTCAGGTGACCGGGCGGGTTCTCCCACTGCACCTGGATGTCGTACTTCGCCGCACCGTCCACGGGGTTCCACTGCCAGGCGGGGACGTCGGGACCGTTCGCCGGATTGATCCCCGCACCGCTCGGAATTGTGGGAGCGGCCAGGGTGTGCGTGAACGTCTCGACGGGCGACCATGTCAGGGCGGTGCTGTTCTCGTCGAGGGCCTCGACCTTCCACGAGATCTGGCCCTGCGGCAGGCCGATCGGCGCGACGAACGACGTCGACGACGTCGTCGTGTCCAGCAGCGTCCCGGAGGCGTTGGTCACGAGCAGCCGGTACTTCCGTGCGCCCTGCGCCAGGTCCCACTGGAACTGGACGGCGCCGTCGACGGTCGAGGTGTCGGCCGGCAGCTCCTGCACCGGCGGATCCGAGTGCTTGAGGAAGTCGTGGGCCGCCGCGAGCAGTGGGTTGCCGACGGCGCCCAGCCCGCCGAATCCCGTCGCCGGCAGGACGGCCCAGTAGAAGGACGTCGACTCATCGGTGTACGTGCGGACCTGCGTGCTGGTGCGCGGTGCGTACGCCGGCGCGTGCGTGAAGGCGTAGTCGACGATGGTCGTGAACGACGGATCCTTGGCCACGATCACGAAGTAGCTCTGCTTGCCCGCGATCGGGTTCCAGGTGAACAGCGGCGCCTGGACGTTCGTGGATCCCTCGATCGGAAGCAGCGAGTCGTCGTCGCCCAGATAGCCCGCGTTGCACGACGGCGAGCAGCTGCCCCCTGCCGGGTAGCCGCTGAACGTGAACGACGCGGACAGCCCGTCACCCAGATAGGTGTACGACCCGAACACGGCGTTGTTGTTCACGGTGCGGTCGCGGTTCGCCCGGACGCGCACGCAGTAGCTGTTGTTGGCGACCAGCGGCTGGTTGTCGCTGGACACGCTCGGACCGCCGGAGTACGGCTTGCTCGAGCTCATTCCATTCCCGAGCGGCGTCCAGTAGGTGGACGCCGTCTTGGACTGCCACTGCACGTTGCTCGGCTGCGACCAGTCGCAGATGCCGCCGGTGAACGGCGTCACGTTCACCTCGTAGTAGCTGGCTCCGGGCACCGGATCCCAGGCCACGATCGGCGTGTCGGTGGTCGAGCCGCCGAGGTCGGAGCCGTCCGGCGCCAGCAGCCGGAGGTTGGACACGGACGGCGGGGCGCCGTCGTAGTCCTGCGTGAACTGGCTTCCCTCCGTCCACTGCCCGACCGCGCCGGCGACGTCGACCGGGCGGACGCGCCAGTAGAGCGTGTTGTTCTCGAGAGTGTTCGGCGGCACGTACGACGTCGAGAAGATCGTCGCGTAGGTGTATGAACCGCCGATGCCCGAGCTGCCGCAGCAGATCGTCGACCCGGTCGAGAAATCGGCGGCCGAGCTGACCTCGAGCTGGTAGCCCTTCGCGCCCGGCACGGGGTCCCACGAGAAGATCGGGTCGAACACCTGCGGATCGCTGACCATGTCGTTGACCTGCAGGTTGCTCATCGCGTCCGGGTTGTCCCACGAGAACGACCAGACGCCGGAGCCCTGGCCCTCGTGCCCTGCCCCGTCGACCGGCCAGACCTCCCAGTAGTACGTCCCCGGAGCGAACTGCTGCGGCGCGTACTGCGTGCCGTTGGGGGCGTTGTTCGAGCTGGGCTTCAGATCGAGCACCACGGCGGTCAGCTGCGGATCCGATGCGACCACGAGGTGGTACCCGGCTGCGAACGGCGTCTTGTCCCAGTTCAGGATGAGCGGCGTCGGAAACGACACGGTCGCGCCATTTGCGGGCGACTCCTGGACGGGCGCATCGGTCCAGCTCTTGGTGAACTGCACTGCGTCAGACCACGGTCCGGCGGTCCCGGTGGAGTTCACGGCCCGGACGTGCCACCAGTACGTGTCGTCGGCCAGCGCGCTCGGGTCGGTCGCGCGCGTGTTCTTCGTCCCGGTCAGCTTGTAGACGATGCTGCTGAAGTTCGAGTCGGTCGCGAGCTCGAAGTTGTACGTGGCGGCGCCGCTCACGGAGCCCCAGCCGAACACGGGCGCCTGATCCTGCGTGCTCAGGTTCCCCGGCATGGTCGGTGTCGGCGCGCTGAGCGAGGCGTAGCTCGGCGCGGCTGCGAACAGACCGGCGGCCACGGCGACCGTGGCGAACAGCGTGGGCATATGCGAGGCGCTGAAGCGGCGGATGGGACGTCCTCCCGGTTGAGCTGGACAGCATGCGGAGGCGCAGGAGCCCCCAGCTCATCGTCGGTGCAATCCGCCCCATCCGACATACCCCGTTTGCGTGACGGGCAGTTAGCTATGTCAGCGCGTCTATGCGGTGTCCGGGGCCGGCTTGCGCAGCCGCTCGAGCAGCCGCCGGATCGAGGGCGCCAGCCGCAGGCCGGCGATCAGCGCGAGCGCGGCCAGCACAGCGACCGGGATCACGACTCCCGCCGCCACGATCACCGCCGTCACGACCCCGACCGTCAGGTGCCACCCGCGCCGCAATGCGCTCCCGATCGCCGTCGGCGGCGAGTGGTGGTGCCGCGTGTGCGCCGCGCCGGTCTGCGACAGCGAGACCGTGATGGTCGACATGTCGGCCTGGTCGTGCAGATAGCGCAGTCGCCCCTCCAGCTGTTCCAGCTGTCCCTGTACGTCGAACAGCTGGTTCTGCACCCGGATCGTGTCGCTGACCGTGACCGCCTTGTCCATCAGCCGCAGCAGTGCCTTGGACTGCGCTTTCAGGTTGCGTGCCCGCGCGCCGAGGTCGACGAACTCCTGCCCGACGTCGTCTCCCGTTCGCACGTCGGCGAGCACCGTGCCGTGCCCCACGCCGCGCAATTTGTTCATCGCGCGGTCGAAGAACGCCGCCGGCACGCGCAGCACGATCGTCGCCCGCCGGTGCTCGGTGCCGGCCGTGTCCGTGCTCAGGGTGTAGCCGCCGTACTGCGAGGCGATCGCGTCGACCGCAGGCACCGCATCGGCGATCGCCTTCCCGCTCAGCCGCAGCGAGAGCCGGCCGGTCTTGATGATCGTCGAGCGCGCCTTGGGAAGCTTCAGCTTCGTCAGGACGATGCTCGCGTCCTGCTCGCGGACGGCCGAGCCCGACCCCGGCTCGCCGAGCGCACCGTAGACTGCGTCACCGGCCGCCGACTTCGACGTGTCCGCAACGCGCGAGCCTCCCGCGGCCGACCCGCCGCCGCCGTTTCCGGCGCTCCCCGAGCTGCTGCCTCCCCCGCACCCGGCCACTCCGGCCGTCGCCAGCACGAATGCGCAGATGGTTCCGATGGTTCCTGCCCGCATGACGCCTCCTCCGATTGCTGCCCCTATGACAGCCGGCCGGCGCCGCCGGTTCCCCGGAAGATCACACGGCGACGGGAAGCGCGTCCTCGAGCGCCGCGTCGGCGAGCGCGCGGTCCGGGCCGCAGACGAACACGACCTCGCGGTTGCGCACGTGCGACACGGTGCCGACCCGGCGGCCCGCGGGATCGTGGATGCCGATGCGCGCACCGACGTAGCGCGGCGCGTCGATGTGACGCGAGGCCACGTGGCCGCGCTGCGCGAGCATCGAGCGCATCGCGTCGAGCTCGTGGAAGCCCTCGTTCGAGAACGAGATCACGAGCCACGGCGTCGGCAGCCGCTCGACCAGGTCGGCCAGGACATCCCACGCGCGCCGGCGGGAGTTGTAGGGGCTCCGGCGCTCGCGCACGTCGACCCGCTTGCACGCCACGCCGTAGTGCGGAGGAGCGTCGCCGCGAACGATCGTCTCCCAGACGTGGTAGTTGCCCGCGTAGCAGTGCTGGTTGTACGGCGGGTCGAGGTAGGCGAGGTCGACGCCGTCCAGCCCGGCGGCGAGGTAGTTGGCGTCGCTGCGCACCGCGCTGCCCGGCGGCCCCGCCACGGGCTCCGGCTCGCGGAGCGTCAGCCGCTGTGCGGCCCGGGGAGCCCACCGCTTCAGATATGCCATCTGCACGCCGACGGTGCTGTCGACCCGGTCGGCGGCCTCGAGCAGGCTCGTCAGCGCGAGCGCGCGCTCGGTGCGCGACAGATCGAGGCGGTCGATCTCCCGCCTGATCGCATCGATCCGCATGCCGTTTGCGGGCTTGAAGTAGCGCGACCGGCGGCAGAAGGTCTCGGTCACGTACCCCTCCTCGCCGGGGAGTGCGTCAAGGTGCGCGAGCAGCTCGCGCACGCGGCCGCGGTCGACGTCCTCGCCGGCCTCGATGTAGGCCTGCCCCAGCACCTCGGAGTACGCGGCGGTGTCGTTTGAGACCACGCGGATGCCGGCTGTCCGCAGCGCCTGTCCGACCCTCGTCGTTCCGGCGAACATGTCCCCTGCGGTGCGCGCACCCAACCGCCGCGCCACCTCGGCCAGCGACGCCGCCAGCAGCCGCTTCGACCCGAGGTACTTGATCACTCCGCCACTCTAGGAGATCGCTCGGCGGGTGGCCGCCCGCTACGAGCGCAGGTAGGTGAGGACGGCGAGTACGCGGCGGTGGTCTTCGCTCGCCTGGGGGAGGCCGAGTTTCTGGAAGATGCTGGTGACGTGCTTTTCGACGGCGCGTTCGGTGACCACCATCCGTTCGGCGATGCCGGTGTTGCTG
>DASWRM010000018.1 GCA_036403155.1 Gaiellales bacterium
CGGCAGGCGCAAGCCCGCCGACAGCGCCCTCGGCGACCACCGGCGCGAGCTCGAGCGTGACGAGTTCCGGCGCCAGCCTGAGCGGCACCGTCGACGCCAACGGCGCGGCCACGACCTGCAGCTTCGCGTACGGCACGACCAGCAGCTACGGCAGCTCCTCGCCCGACCAGAGCATCGCCGCGGGAGCGAGCTCGACACCGCTCGGCGCCACGCTCTCGGGCTTGACCGCGTCCACCCCCTACCACTACCGGTTGAGCTGTCGCAACTCGGCAGGCACCAGCGACGGTGCGGATGCGACCTTCACCACCGCGGCAGCATCGGGCCCGACGACGGTCACGATCTTGCCCTCCGCGGACGGCTTTGTCGAGTCCGATCTGCCCAGTACGAACTTCGGTTCCTCGGCGGTACTGAAGAACAACACGACGCCCGATACGCGCGCCTACCTCAAGTTCAACCTCACGGGCATCACGGGAACCGTGACCAAGGCGACATTCCGCGCGTACGCCCAGACCTCGAGCGGCTCGGGTTACGAGTTGCACAGTGTCTCCGATAACAGCTGGGTCGAACCCGGGCTCACCTATAGCAACAGGCCCGCAGTTGGCGGGACGATCGGCTCGGCCGTGAACTTCACGGCCAACACCTGGACGAGCGTGGACGCATCGGCGTACGTGAAGGCCACCGGCACCTACAGCTTTGAGATGAACGGGACCTCGGCGAATCTCAAGCAGTACTCCAGCAGGGAGGGTGCCAACCCGGCGCAGCTCGTGATCCAGTACACGCCGGCAGCGGCACCGGCAGCGCTCAGCGCGGTGGCAGGAGATGGTCAGACGACGACCGTCGGGACTGCCTTCGCGACGCAACTGGCGGTCAAGGCGGTCGATTCCTCGTCCCAGCCGGTCGCGGGCGCCAGCGTCATCTTCAGCGCGCCGGCGAGCGGCGCAAGTGCGGCCTTCTCCGGTGGCCTCAGAACCACCTCGGTTACGACGGGCGCAAACGGCATAGCGACGGCGCCCCAACTGGTGGCCAATGCCACGGCCGGCGCCTATCAGGTGAACGCGTCGACCGGCGGCGTCTCGCGGCCGGTGACGTTCAGCCTCACGAACACTCCGGCTGCTCCGTCGGCGACACCGACGGCGGTGGACATCGCCGACTCATACGTCCGCTCCGACGTTCCGGCCGCCAACTACGGCTCCGCAGCTGTCCTGATCGGCCGTACGAGCCCCGAGATCGACAGCTACGTCAAGTTCAACGTGTCCGGACTCAGCGCCGCGCCCCTCAAGGCCGTGCTGCGGCTCTGGGCCGAGACCACGGGCACGACCCCCTCCAACGTGTACAAGGTGGCTGACAGCAGCTGGGCCGAGAGCGGTCTCACATTCACCAACAGACCTGCCTTTGGCGCCCTCGCGGCAACGTCCGGTCCGACGACCGCCGGTACGTGGATGGACCTCGACGTCACGGGCACTGTCGGTGGCAACGGATTGATCACGCTGGGCTTAGCCACGGGAAGCACCGCCGGCAAGAACTTCGGGTCGCGCGAAGACGCGGCGCACGCACCTCAACTGCTTCTGACCGCCGAACCGCCGCAGAGCGGCGATCCCGTAATCGTGGCGGCCGGCGACATCGCCTGCAGCCCCGCGGATGCGAGCTACAACGGTGGCGCCGGGACCGCGACGGCATGCCACGAGAAGGCCACGTCCGATCTCGTGCTCTCGCTCAACCCGCTCGCGGTCATCACCCTCGGCGACGAGCAATACAACAGTGGCAAGCTGACCGACTTTCTGACCTCGTACGATCCGACGTGGGGACGTTTCAAGAGCATGACGCATCCGGCGATCGGCAATCACGAATTCGGCGACACGGGCGCGAGCGGCTTTTTCAACTACTTCGGCGATAACGCCACTCCACTGCAGCCAGGTTGCAGGTCGAACTGCAAGGCCTGGTACAGCTACACAGTAGGGAACTGGCGCATCATCACGCTCAACACCGAATGCACCACGAATAGCAATAACTGCGTGGCGGGAAGTGAGCAGGATCTGTGGCTTCAGAGTGAACTGGCGAGCGCAAACGCCGCCGGCCAGTGCAAGCTCGTGGCATCCCATCACCCCAAGTGGTCGTCGTCGAGCTTCGCGGCGACCGACATCGACCAGCTGGTCCGGGATATGTATGCCGGTCACACCGACATCTACGTGACTGGCCACATGCACGGGTATGAGCGCTTCGCCCCGCAGAACCCGGCCGGCCAACTCGACGCAGCCAATGGCATCACCGAGATCATCTCTGGTGCCGGCGGCGCATTCTTCACCGGGTTCCTCGCGATCCAGCCGAACAGCGTCGCGCACAACAACAACACCTACGGCGTGCTGAAACTCGTACTCCACCCGCACAGTGCGGATTACCACTTCGTGCGGGACCCCACGAGCGGCCTGTTCTCCGATTCGGGCACGGTCGGCTGCCACTGAGGTGCTTGATAGGTGGCGACCCGGCGGGATCGCTCGACCCAGGCGCACGATTCGGCCAATCTCAGTTAAGAACCCGTGTTCGCGGTCGCGAGTCGAGCGACGCGGCTCTGCGTATCCGCAGCGAGAATCAAGGCATCGAACTTCATGACCGTGTTCGCGTCGGAGTCGCCGCGAAGAAGATGTCCATACCGTCGAAGCTCTGGCCCCGACGCTCAAGGCTGATGGGGCATGGCTCGGCACGCATGAGCCTCGACATGTATGGACAACTTGTTTGACGGGGCGGTGGCCGAATCTGCGCGTATTTTCCGGCGGAACGCACGCTCCCGTCGTGGCTGCTCGGGCGCTTACTGTCTGACAGGGGCGGGTGCCTTGCGGCGAGCGGGCGCCTTCTTCCCCCCCGTGGATCGCCTACCGTTGGCGACGACGCCGGTTGGCTTGGTCGGCAGCCCTGCCGCCTCGCGCAGGCGAGCGGCCACCTCAGCGATCATCTCGGGCTGGGGCCCTGGTGCGAAAACCGCCGGCTGCGGGGGGAGGTCGTGGGCAGGTGCGCCTTGCGGGTGGAGCTCCTCGGCGATCACGAGATCTTCACCTGTTTCGGGGTGTGGGCCGTTGAACACGGCCTCGATCTCCTTGAAGTCTTCTGGCGAGAAGCGGTAGAGGCAGCGGTGGAGGCCGCGCTTGATGTGGGGGCGGCATTCGGGGATCTTGTCTGTTGGGATGGCGGGCGATGGGAAGAGCTTCATCAGATTGGCGCCGGTGAGGTTCTCCAGGGCGCGGGCGTAGGCGATCTGGTGCACCCCGCCGCGGACGAGGAGGAAGCCCGTAAGCGCGCGAGCCGCGGGATGCTCCACCATCTCGTAGACCTTGAGCTTGTTGTTGCGTGCGCCGGTCTCGAGGAAGAAGTTGTGGGTGAGATCCTCGACGAGGTCGCCCGAGCTGAAGACGTTGTCGCCGGTCCAGGGCCGGTTGTTGGAATCCTGCACGAGCGCGGCCGCACCGCCGGCGATGAATTGCTGCGTGTTGCGCGTGCCCTTTACGCCTTTGAGCACACCCGCCTTGCCGGGCTCTCCGTCCCCCGCCCCGGTCAGCATGGTGTTGATCGTGGTGGCGACGAGCTCGATATGACCGAATTCCTCAGCGGCGATGCTTGCGAGAAGATCATAGAAGGGACGCGCGCCTTGCCGGTTGCGGAAATTGAACGACTGGTAGGTGTAGTTCATGAACGTCGACATCTCGCCGAACTTGCCGCCCAGCAGCTCCTGAACGGCGGCGGCTCCGACCGGGTCCGGAGTCGATGGCGGCGGCAGCTCCGTCTGGAGCCGGTCGATGCGCAAGATCATGATCCCCTCCTGAGCGAATGACGGTCATCGATCCTTCTAACCGGCCATCCCTCGATGCAAACCGCACTCGCCCCCGCCCTGCGAGAAGCTAGCTGCGCAGCACGGTTATCTCTTGACGTCGTGCTGTCATGGCGTATGCGCCTTCGGGCGCCTGTCTCGGTGTAAGTTCGTGCTGGAGGTCATGCGGTCCCCGACTGTCATGGCGTCCGCCGGGAATCACGGCTTCCATGGCGCCTTCGCGGCCGCTTTCGGGCGCGTGTCTAGACGTTCAGAGGTTGCGCGATGGCTCGACCGCGTTCGATGACGGCGTCGGCGAGGTCAGCGGCACGTGGGTGCTCGCCGAGGTCGGTGAGCTGCTGCCAGCGGTGGGCCTTGATGAACCAGCCCGGCTCGACGTTCATCCCCCACGAGACACGGCTGCCGTCGACGTAGCAGGTGATGTACTCGACCTGGTGCATCGTCTTCGGCGTGCCGTCCTTGCGGCGGCGCCTGCGCAGGCAGACCCGCATGTCGTCGGTCTCGGTGGCGGCGCCTACACTTCTGACCATGCGTGGATGATCGTCTACGAGGGCAGAGAACCGTAATGCTGACACGCCTCCAGTCCTGGGACCGTCGCGCGTTCAGCGCTGTCCACCGCGCCGACACCCCGCTGCTCGACGCGGCGCTGCCGCCGCTGACGAGGAGCGCCGACCACGGACGGCTGTGGCTGGGTGTCGCCGCGCTGCTCGCCCTGACCGGGAGGCGCCGCGCAGCGGTCCGCGGGCTCGCGTCGCTGGGCGTCGCCAGCGCGGTCGCCAACGGACCGCTGAAACTCGCGACCCGTCGCGCCCGCCCGGGGCTGGACGGCGTACCCGTGCTCCGCAGGTTGACCCTGCAACCCAGCACCAGCTCGTTTCCCAGCGGGCACAGCGCGTCCGCCGCCGCCTTTGCGCTGGGGGTCGCGCTGGAGGAGCAGCCCGCGCTGGCCGCGCCGGTCGGGGCGCTCGCCGCCGGCGTCGCGTGGGGGCGGGTGCACACCGGGGTGCACTACCCGGGGGACGTGGCCGCGGGTGTCGCGCTCGGCGCCGCGTCGGCGCTGGCCGTGAAGCGGGTCTGGCCGCGCCGGCCCTCGCAGCCGGCGGCCGTTCGGGTCGCCGTCGAGGCGCCGGCGCTCCGCGACGGCGAGGGGTTCGTGCTCGTCGCGAACGAGGGCGGCGGGTCCGCCGACCAGATCGACGCGGTCGAGAAGACGCTGGCCGAGCTGCTGCCTCGGGCCGAGGTCGTGCGCGCCTCCGACGACCTCGAGGATGCGATGCGCTCTGCCGCGGAGCGCGCCACCGTCCTCGGCGTCATGGGCGGCGACGGCACCGTCAACTGCGCCGCCGGCATCGCGATGGAGAAGGGCCTGCCGCTCGCCGTCGTCCCCGGGGGGACGCTGAATCACTTCGCCGGCGAGCTCGGCCTCGAGTCGGTGGAGGACGTCGTGGACGCGCTCCGCGAGGGCTCCGCGGTGCGCATCTCCGTCGGCAGCGCCGCGCCGGAGGAGGAGGGACTGTGGTTCCTCAACACCTTCGCCGTCGGCGTCTACCCCGACCTCGTGCACGAGCGGGAGAAGCACGAGAAGCGGCTCGGCAAGTGGCCGGCGATGGCCCTCGCCGCAGCCCGCGTGCTGCGGCGGGCCGAGGCGATCGAGGTCACCGTCGACGGGGAGCAGCGGACCCTCTGGACGCTGTTCGCGGGCAACGGGCACTACCACCCGAGCGGCTTCGCGCCGAGCTGGCGCGAGCGGATGGATGACGGCTGCATCGACGTCCGGCTGGTCGACGCCACCCGCCCCTACTCGCGGACCCGGATGGCGCTGGCCCTGCTCACCGGTCGCCTGGGCCGCAGCCGCGTCTATGAGGAGCGCGTCGTCGGCCGACTCGAGGTCACGTCGCGGCAGGGCCACCTGCGGATCGCCCGGGACGGCGAGGTCTCCAAGGGGCCGTCCGCGCTTCGGCTGCGCGCCGCCCGCGACCCCCTGGTCGTGTACCGCCCGTGACCCGTCGCGAGCGAGGGACGCTGATCGCGTCCGTCCTCGTCGCCCTCGGCATGGTCCTGCCGCTGACCGTCCTCGTCCGGGACCACTGGCCGCCGCTGAAGGACCTCGACGACGACAGCTCACTGGCCCTCACCCTCCCCTCCGGTCTCGCGCGAGACGTCGTCCTGGCGGTGACCCAGCTCGGTGCCCCGCTGTTGCTCGAAGCGGCAGCCGTCGTGATCGCCTTGCTCGTACGACGCAAGCGCGCGATCTACGTCCTCGTCACCGTCTTCGGCGCGGAGCTGCTGTCCGCGCTGCTGAAGGAGGCGGTCAGCCGGGTGCGGCCCTGCGTCGACGCCGCGTCCTGCCCGGCGACGACGTCGTTCCCGAGCGGCCACGCGACAGGAGCGGCTGCCTTCTGGACCGTCGTCGCGGTCCTGCTCCTGCCTCGGCTCGGCCGACGGGCCTGGTGGCTGCTCGCCGTACCGGCTGTCGTGGCCGTGTCCCGGGTGCTGCTCGGCGTGCACTACCCATCGGACGTGCTCGCGGGACTGCTCGTGGGAGGGTGCTGGGCGGCGGCGTGGACGGTGCTGCTCAGGGAGGTGGCGTGAGGGACCCGGGGAGGCAATCCCAAGCCCCGGGATGCCGCTTGTCTCGGCGAGGCTCTTGCCTTCTCCTGCGGCAATGCGCCGCAAGTCCTGCACCTGGGCACCGGAGCCGACATGTAGACCGCCACCCCGCTGGCGTCTGGTGATGACCACAGGGTGTGCCGCTGGGCCCGTCGAGAGGCCACGCTGGGGTCGGACGGCGAGGCGTTGTGCGGCGTAGTACGCGGGCCGTGTGGCTGCAGGCTAGGGGAGGAATCGCGGTAGCCGCGCTCCGTGGGCATCGCAGTTGCCGTGGCAGTCAGCTTCGGCTGAGCGCCGGTGTGGTCGGTGACGAGCATCAGGCCGATCTCACCGGCTTGCAGTCGTCCGACTCCTGGGTGCGGATCCTCGCGTACCCACGATTGCGAACGGCCGCTCGCGAAAGGTTGGCGCGCCGAGCATACGGGCACCTGGGGCTATGACAGACAACACGCAACAAACGCCCCCAACGCAAGCTGACGAGCCGCCCCCCGCGCTCCCGCGCCCTGACCCTGGCACGCCAGGGCCTCCGAAGGTGGACGAGCCGAACGTCTCGGGCGGCGGCACGGGCGGCGAGACCGGCGAGCCGAGCGAGCCCGGGCAAGGCGGGATCTAGCCCCAGCTTGGGGCCATGATGGAGGCCCACCAGCGTAGTACCGCCCGGCGAGCACGTGACGAATTCGCCCGTCGCTTTCTCGAGGTGCATGCGCTGTGGGAGCTCCTCTGGCCAGAACGAGATTCTGGTCGAGCACCGTCCCGACTATCGCTGGGTCGCCAAGGTGTACGCATCTGTGCAGCCGGCGGACAGTCCAGATGCTCTGCTGTGGCTCAGGCTAGGAGCGATCTAGGTCGCTCTCGTATCCTGCTAAAGCGTTCGCGGGCCGCCGGCGGCGGCCATCCAGGAGTGTCGACGCCGCCGACGTCCTCCAGGACGTCGTTCTCGAGGTCGATGAACTCTTGCGCGCCGCAGCCGACCGCCGTCTGACCGCAGCGCGTCCGGTGCCGATGACGTAGGCGCCGGCCGCAACACCTCGATAACGGTGAGCTCCTGGGCCTACGCGGTCTGCGGTGCCGCACAAGGCGATCCGACGACTCCGGACCACTAGGGGACGGATAGGAGGCCTGACAAGCCGCCTATGAAACCGGCTGGATGCGATCGAGTGATGTCCGACCGATACCTTGGTGCAGCTCGACGTGGTGCTACCCCGCTCCGTCGGACGCGGTCTTCGTCAGCCGCGCCGGCGCGCGCACTCTTCCTCCCGTGCTTAGCGGTGTCTGCCGAGCGCAACCGCTTCGAGGAGACTACGGCGGTGATCCTCGTCGCGGAAGGACCGAGCGCCGCTGGAAAGACGACTTGGG
>DASWRM010000019.1 GCA_036403155.1 Gaiellales bacterium
CCTGGCCGCGCAGGATCCGAACAGCCATGCCGACAAGCGACTCAGCCGCTCGGTGGCCGTGAAGATGGGCGGCCGCTGGCAGGACGCCGGCGCGGTGCTCATGCGCGAGGGCCAGACGCTGTGGATGCCCGGAAGCGTCGAGGACGCCTGGAACGCGACGTACGACCGGCTCACCCAGGAGGCGCACCTCAAGGGCATAGGGATGTGGAACCCCACGCACTGCGGCGTCGGCCCGCACCAGGACGTGCCGCTGCGCGCGTGGGTGAACTGGGACCCGGTCGGGGTCGACACCGAGCAGGTGGCGAACGAGTGGGTGAAGATCCAGAACACGAGCGCCACCGCCACGCTACCGCTCGGCGGCTGGTGGATCCGCGACTCGTTCTATCGCCGGCTGACGTTCAAGCCCGGCACCGAGATCGGCCCGGGCGAGACATTGACGGTCTACACCGGCCACGGCACCGACACGCGCACGAGCGCCTACTGGAACCTCGACACGCCGATGTTCCAGAACCCCGGGGACAGCCACCAGCTCGGCGACGGCGCCTACCTGTTCGACCCGCAGGGCGACCTGCGCCTGGGCCAGCAGTACCCGTGCCTGGTCGCGTGCTCGGACCCGCTCGAGGGCGCTGTCGAGATCACGGTTCAGCCGCGCGGGCTCGAGTACCTGCTCCTGCGCAACGTGTCCGGCAAGACGATCGACCTGTACGGCTACCAGCTGCTCCAGCCCGGCTACCAGCTGGTCTTCCAGGCTGGATCGAAGCTGGGACTGGGCGAGGCGATGCGGATCAACGCCGCCGGCAACCCGAAGAACGACACGCGTCTGCTCGGCTTCTGGGGCATCAACAGCCACCCGATGTTCAGCGACGGCGGCGGCGCGCTCAGGCTCGCGAACTTCACCGGCATGACGCTCGCGTGCGACGCCTGGGGTGCGGGGAGTTGCTGAGCGGCTGAACTAGACTCCTGCGGCCGATGGAAGGAACCGCAGAGTCAGAGGCGCCCGCCGCGGCGCAGGGCAGCAGCCGCAAGATTCGCGTGGTGGTCGCGAAGCCGGGCCTCGACGGCCACGATCGCGGCGCGAAGATCATCGCTCGCGCGCTGCGCGACGCCGGCATGGAGGTGATCTACACGGGCCTCCACCAGACGCCCGAGCAGATCGCCGAGACAGTGCTGCAGGAGGACGCCGACGCCGTCGGACTCTCGATCCTCTCCGGTGCCCACATGACCCTGGTGCCGCGTGTGGTCTCGCTCTTGAAGGAGCAGGGCGCCGACGACGTGGTCGTCACCGTGGGCGGCACGATCCCGGCGGACGACATCCCGGAGCTGAAGGAACTAGGTGTGGCGGCGGTGTTCACGCCGGGTTCGTCGACGCAGGAGATCGTCGACTTCATCAGGTCGTCGGTGGGCTGATGAGGGGCCGCAGGGCGATCGCCGCGTCGCTCGCCCTACTCGGCCTCGCAACCGTAAACGGGTGCAGCTGCGAGGCCCCCGAACCGAACTTGCACGTCAGTCCCAGCTCCACGGTCGAGGTGGGGCAGACGGTCACGTTCGACTCGAACTCTCAGCCGGGCGACCCTGCGGACCACATCACGTCGGAGGCCAGGGCCTCGTGGGATCTCGACGGCGACGGCAAGTTCGAGCTCGCCGGCCCGCGCGTGGTGCAGAGGAGCTTCGACGCTCCCGGCACGTACCACGTGACGTTCGACGCCTCGCAGGACGTTTTCACCGGACTTTTCACCGCCGAGATGCCGGCACACGGCTACGCGACGAGGACCATCACGGTCGCCCCGGTGAACACGCCTCCGGGCCAGCAGCCCCCGTCGGCGTCGTTCACCGAGGACCACAACCCGTGGTACACCGAGAACGACATCAAGTTCGATGCCTCGGCCTCGCATGATCCCGAGGGCCAGATCGTCAAGTACGAATGGGACTGGCAGTCCGACGGGACCTACGACGAAACCGACACGGCGCCCACGGCTACGCACAGCTACGCCTTCAGCGGCGCCTACACCGTGCGGCTCCGGGTGACCGACAACGACGGCCACACGGGCACCGCCGAGGGTACGGTCCAGGTCCAGGACGGAGTGCCGCCCGGCAAGGTAATCGCAAGCCAGTCGACGAGCGCCAGCGCCGCGAGTGCTGGCACGCCGTTCACGTTGGCGCTCGGCAAGGTGTCGGTCACGAATGGCACTACCACCGTTGCCGGCACGAAGCTCATAACCGCGGGCATCCGCGCGCACGGCCGCACCCACTTCACGCGGGCGCCCGCGGTCCTCGGCAGGCATCGCGCACCGCACTACGCGGCCATGCTCTCGCTCGTCCAGCGCGGCAACGCGCGCAAGGCGAAGTTCTCCGGACAGGGATACATCCTGCTGTCGTTCACCAAGCGCGACGCCCTGTGTCTTGCGGGGACCGGCTCGGGCGCGCTGACGGCCCCGTTCGTCGGCAAGCTCGCCACGGCCGGAGGCAAAGGCTTCGGCGCGCTCATACGGGGCACTGGGACGTTCTCTCCGCCGAAGAGCGTGAAAGGCAAGGCGGTGCTCGCCGGCCGCCTGAAGCTCAGGAAGGTGCACAAGCCGCGCACGCTCCCGAAGGTCTGCCGCAAGCTCGTGCGCGACCTGCGCTAGTCGCCGCCGTAGAGAGCCACGAACACGTCCGAGTTGCCATAGGAGGCGAGCGGTGGCGACGCGGCGAACGCTGCTGCGCCCGCCGTCAGGCCGGTGTAGTCGCCGAGGAACGCTGCACCGCCGCTTGTCGGTGCCCGTGCGAGCGAGAACGGCGCCGCGACTGGATGCGCGCGCCACACGAGCCCGTCGGGCGAGCGAGCGACCCAGAAGCTCGCCATCCCGCCGGGCTCGCGCGCGTAGTACGTCAGGGCGAGCGAGCCGTCTGGATAGGCCGCGATCGCCGGGCCGAACACGCCGAGCTCGCGCCGCACCACGCTGCGTGGACGCGACCACGTGCGGCCGCCGTCGGTCGAGCTCACCACTTGCACCGCGCGGCCGTCTTGTACGAGCGCCTCGTACACGGCTCCAGCCGCGCCCACCGCCGCTCCGGTGCCCGAGATCGGCAGGACGCGGACCCGCGGACGCAGCGGCCGGCGCATCACGCGAGCGACGACGACGGGACGCGACCACGTCACGCCCGAATCGCGCGACCGCGTCGCCTCGAGCCGCATGCCGCTCGGGCCGTAAGCGATGAACGCGTGCAGGAGGCGTCCATCGGGCAGCACGGAGACCGTGCTCGAGAGCAGGCCGCCACGGCGCTCGGCCGGCCGCTCGATCATCCGCGGCGCCGACCAGGAGCGGCCGCCGTCGCGCGTGGCCGACAGGTAGGCGCGCCCCTCCAGCGTCCAGACGAGGTATGCGCGGCCGGGGCGAGCGGGATCGGCGGTCACCGCCGGCTTGTCGTTCAACCCGTTGCCGCCGGCTTGGAGTAGCCGCGGCTGGGACCACCTTCGTGCGCCATCTCGTGAGATCGACACGGCAACACGGGTGCGGAATCCGCGCCGCGACCGATGACCGACAAGTGCCGCCAGGTAGGCGGTGCCGTCGGGGCCGATGCTCACCCACGGATCGCTCGCGCTGCCCGAGCCGGGGCTGCAGTCGGTCAGGCCGGGAACGGAGCCGGGGCTCCAACTCGCGCCCGCGTCGTGCGAGACCGAGACTCCAAGAGCCGCTGCCGCCAAGCCCACGTAGCGATCCTGCTGCCACGCCACGACAAGCGTTCCGCCTGGTCCTGCCGCTATCGAGGGCTCGACCTCGCTCCCGCGCTGGGCGCCTCGGCTCTCGCAAGCCGGGGGCAACGGCGACGGCCCGCTGACGCGCACGACGCCCGTGCCGGGCACGCCCACTGCGGCCGCGGGCGGCGACGAGAAGGCGAGTGCAAGCCCGAGGGCCGCGGCGAGCGAGACCATCGGACCATCATGGCTGGCGGCTGCGCTCGGCCTCCGGGGCGGCCCGCACCATGCTTCGCGCGATCAGTCCCGCGATCACGCAGGGTGTGGTCAGCGCGAGCAGCCCGAGCGCCTGCCCGATCGAGAGGCCGTAGGTACCGAGCAGCGTCACGTCGATACCCGTTCCCGACACGACCGACCGGTCGGGCAGCAACGCGGCGAACAGGAAGACGAGGCCCGCGAGCACCGCCCAGCGCCGCCCGACCGCAAATCCGAGGGCAAACGCCGGCAGCACGACCGCCGCGCCGCGCAGCGTCTGGAACACGGCATCCGAGACGTCGCCCGCATCGACGCGCAAATAGCCGAACAGCACTGCCAGCCAGAAGACGCAATACGCAGCGACAGCCAGACCCGCGACCCACCCGCGCTCCCTCATTGCTCCAGGATACGTGAGCTCGGAGCTGGCGGAGGAAGGCGATTGACTCGTCAGTCAACCGGGCAATAAGCGCGATATCATCCCGCGCCGCGCAACGAACGAAGGAGCACCCTCTTGAAGATTTGCGTCCTGGTGAAGGAGGTCCCGGACGCCGCGGTCGAGAAGCGCATG
>DASWRM010000020.1 GCA_036403155.1 Gaiellales bacterium
GGTGATCGCAGTGCTGCTCTGTTCGGCGCTGGTTGGAGGTGCAACGACGGCACGGGCTGCGTATCCCGGATCGAACGGCCTGATCGCCTTCGTGCGCTCAGGGGACATCTGGACGGTGTCGCCTTCGTCGCACGTCCAGCACCGGTTGACGGTCACCGGCAACAACTCGACGCCCGTGTGGTCGGCGAGCGGGAGGCTGATCGCTTTCACCAGCTCTCGGGCCGGCAGCAGGGACATCTGGGTGATGGCGGCCAGCGGAGCCGGTCTGCGCCGGGTCACCACGGCGGATACGCCGGAGACATCACCGACGTGGTCGCCGGACGGGAGCTGGTTGGCCTTCTCGAGCGCCCGGGGCCCCACGCATGAGTTTGCGATCTTCAAGCTGCGCAGCACATCGCCCTACGGCGCGGCCATCCGGCTCACCAACCCGCCGCCTGCCCTCGACTACCCATTCGACGCATACGCGGATTCCGGGCCGAGCTGGTCACCGCTGGGTGGCCGCATCATGTTCGACCGGAACTGGCCCTGCAATCCCGGTGAGCCGAGCTGCAACGACCTGTACCGCGTGCCCAGCGCGGGCGGGCCGGTCACGCAGGTGCTCACCGAGATAGGCGCGCCGACCGGCTATCCGGTGGGTGACAACTGGAGCGTCGACATGGCTCCACGGGGCCGGGCGATCGCGTTCACCTCAGACTTCGACTCTGCGCCCTACTTCTTCGGGCCGATGAACATCTACATCGCGCGGGCCGATGGATCGAGCGCTCACCGGCTGACCACCGACACGGACTACGACCACCCCGTGTTCAACGGCGACGCGGCGTGGGCGCCCGGTGGAGCTCGCGTCGCCTACACGCGGCAGCTGTGCAGCCCGGACGACTGCACCGCGACCACCCCCGAGGTGTGGACGATCTCGGCGAACGGCACCGGCCCGAGGCTCGTTGTGCGCAACGCCAGCGACCCGAGCTGGCAGCCGCTGCCGTAGGGCACCGGGTTCGCCGCGCTGCACGGCTTCGTGGAGCGATGCCCGGGGCGGAGTCGAGCCCCCTGACAGTCACCGGGAGGCTCGCGCGCCGTCCGTCGAGCCTCCCGGTGCCGCCCACGACCGCTGCGGTGAGGATGTTCGGGCGGGTTTTCAGCTTCTTTACGCGGCCCGAACGGATGGTTGTCCTGGCGCTTACGACCGGTCCCTAGGGTGGGGTCCCGAGGCAAACACGCCGTGGCGATTCGCGTCGCGGCGCACCCCGAGCCGAAGGAGCCTGCCGATGCGTTCTCGCGTAGGAGTGGTGATCGCCACGTTGGTCCTGGGCCTGTGCATGGCTCCGGCCGCGCAAGCCAGCCCGCTTGACATGTTGTACGCCCCCGTGCACGTTCACGGAACGTCTCAGAGCGAATCGTTCATTCAATCTCACTTCCCGAGCGTCAGCGTGACCGCGGGCCAGCTGAAGAAGGGCTGGCACTCATCGAACACGGGCGTGTACACGAAGGGCACCCGCTCCAACGTCGGCACCTATCCCGAGTCCTGGTACATGCACACCGCGGGCGGTGCGCGGATCCACGACAGGGCGCTCAGCAGCTACTTCGTCATGAACCCGTCCAGCTCCGGGTGGCGGCAGCAGGTCGTGAGCAACTGCGCCGGTGCTCCTCAGTGGTGCTTTGTCGATGCCATGGGCGCCGACGGGTATACGCGCATGTCCGCGAAGCCGACCGTGAGCGAGAGCTGGTGGACCCAGCAGACGCTCGCCGAGGCCAACTACGTCGAGAGCGCGTCGAGCAGGTGGTCGGTCATGGCCAACAACGCGATCACCGCGAACAATCCGGCGTTCGCCGTGGGCTTCGAGATGTTCGGCCGCGTGTCCGCCCAGAAGTCGCTTCAGGTGCTGGAGAACACCCGGTGCTACTGCTTTGCCAAGTCCGGCACCGAGTCCGGCGCGCTCTACGGGTTCACGCTGTTCCTCGCCGGCGCGGGCGCCGGTGACCACATCAGCGTCGGCACCGATTCGCAGACCGGCAAGTGGTGGGACTTCTTCACCAGCGCGGGCAAGCTGGGCAACCCGACCGCGGCGGCGACGATCACCAGCGCCGGGCTGGTTTCCCGCCCGTTCACGTACGGCAAGGTGGTCGTCAACACCAGCAGCAGCCCGACGACGGTGAGCCGCTCGGGCGGTACCACGAGCCTCGCGCCGCACACCGGCGCCATCATCCTCAACTGATGCCAGGAGCTGCCGGCGGCCCCACCCACGGGGTCGCCGGCAGCCCGCGGTTTCCGCGCAACCATCAGGTGCCCGGGGTGAGACTCGAACTCACGCTCCCCGAAGGGAAGGGGATTTTAAGTCCCCCGCGTCTACCAGCTCCGCCACCCGGGCCTGGCACCACGATACAGCGCGGTTCCGCGGCTCAATCCGTGTCGTCGCCGGCCGCCAGCGCGGCTCCGTGAAGGATGTCGCGCTCCGAGACCGACAGCGAACCGGCGCCGAGCTCTGCCATGAGCTGCGCGAGTATCGCCGCGCCCGCCACGATCGTCGGCGCCCGCTGGGGCATCAGGCCGCGCACCTCTCGGCGCTGCTCGAGCGGCAGTCCCGCGAGCCGGCTCAGCTCCGCTTCGACCGTCTCGCGGCCGAGCCTGTGCCCGTCCACCCGCTCGGGCAGCTCTTCCTCCAGCCCGAGGTCGATGGTGGCGAGCGTCGTGATCGTCCCCGCGACGCCGATCAGCTCGCCGCCCGGCACGTCGTCGGGCAGCAGCTCGGTCACCTCCCGCCGGACGGCCGCGAGCTGCTCGGCCGTAGGCGGGTCGTCGCGCAGGTGCCGTTCGGACAGTCGCACGCATCCCATGTCGATGCTCACCGCGAACCGCACGTCGCCGGCCGTCCCAGCGATCAGCTCCGTCGAGCCGCCGCCGATGTCGCAGACGACGACCGGCGCCCCCAGCCGCCTCCCGGACGCGACTCCCCGCAGCGTCAGACGGGCCTCGTCCTCGCCTGCGAGCAGCCGTGTCCGCACTCCATGCTCGCGTTCGAGCCGCGCGAGGAACTCCTCGCCGTTGGCGGCGTCGCGGACGGCGCTGGTCGCCACCGCGAGCGGCGTCTCGGCCCCGAGCTCCCGCGCTCGCGCGGCATACCGCCCGACGCATGCCGCCACGCGCTCCATCGCCTCCGCCGCGAGCCGGCCGCTCGCGTCCACTCCGTCGCCGAGGCGTGTGATCGTCAGCAGCCGCTCGACCTCCTCGAGCCGCCCACGCTCGGCGTCGGCGACGAGCAGCCGGGTGGAGTTGCTCCCGATGTCCAGGGCGGCGAGGCGGCGCGTCACTTGGTGGTGAAGAAGCTCCGCACGGAGCGCACCCGGCCGCCGACGGCACCAAAGGCTTGCCAGATCACCAGGAACTCCGCAACCGAGACCTGCAGCCGCGCGACGGCCTCGGCCAGCTGCGCCTGCCGGCGCTCGAGCTCGGACAGCCGGTCGGGCAGCTCCTCCAGGCGCGTGTGGACGACGTGGTGCTGGATGCCGTCCTGAACCGTCCGCACGGTCACCCACAGCCGCCGTCCGCGCAGCGCCACCCAGGCCGCCGTGCAGAGCACGATGACAAGCCACGCGACGATCACGGCGAGCACCACGGGAGCCATGCTACCAACGCCGGCTGTGGTAGAATCCGGCGACCGTCGCGGGGTGGAGCAGTCCGGTAGCTCGTCGGGCTCATAACCCGAAGGTCGCAGGTTCGAATCCTGCCCCCGCTATGCGAAAGCCGCTTCGATCTCGGAGCGGCTTTTTCGTTGAGACCCCTTGGTCACGGCGCTTGTGAACCGGCCGGAACGCTGGGATACTCGCGCCATGGGGCGCATCCGAACCATGGCAGTGCTCGTGCTCGCGATGCTCGCCATCGGCGGTCTCGCAACCTCCGCCGGGGCGACGACGGCGACGCGGCACCAGAACCCCCACTATCGCGTGACGGCGTCGCTGCTGCCGACGACCGTCGCGGTCGGCGATCGCCTGACGGCGAAGGTGTCGGTCACCAACACCACGGCTCGGGCGCACATGGTGGCGATCGAGTACGAGTTCGACGGCCCGTCGTCCGGCGAAGGCGTCGGCATGTCGCCCATCCGTCTGGCCGCCCACACCACATGGTCGCGGACGTTCCGGCGCACAGCGAGCGAGACCGGCGGCTACAGGCTTGTCATCCGCGCACGCGACGCGCTCGGGGCGTCGCACGCCGCCGCCACGGCCAGCGCCGGGTAGCACCCAACGGGCGCCCGTGGTGTTTCGAGCGCTCGGCTACCGGCTCACGCCGCCGATCGACACGTACTTGACGTTCAGGTACTCGTCGATGCCGAAGTCGCCGCCCTCGCGGCCGAAGCCTGACTGCTTGACGCCTCCGAACGGCGCGCTGGGCACCGAGGGCGCGCCGTCGTTCGCGCCGACGATGCCAAACTCGAGCCGCTCCGCCACCCGCAGCATGCGCGCGTAGTCGCGCGTCAGCAGGTAGGCCGCGAGCCCGAACGGCGTGTCGTTCGCCAGCGCGATCGCCTCGTCCTCGGTGTCGAACACCGTCAAGCCGGCCACCGGCCCGAACGTTTCCTCGCTGGCGATCAGCATGTCCGTCGTGATCCCGTCGAGCAGCGTGGGCGTGTAGAAGTGCCCGCTGCCGTTGCCGTTCGAACCGTCGTCGCCGACGACCAGCTCGGCGCCGCGCGCCATCGCATCCTCGACGTGGCGGCGCACCTTCGCCACCGCCGCATCGTCGATGAGCGGGCCGATCTGGACGCCCGCATCGGTGCCGCGGCCGACGCGCAGACCCGCGATCCGCTCGGCCATCGCGGCGCGGAACCGGTCGTGGATCGCCCGCTGAACGTAGATCCTGTTCGCGCACACGCACGTCTGCCCGGCGTTGCGGAACTTGGACGCCATCACCTGCGTCACCGCCTCGTCGAGGTCGGCGTCCTCGAACACGATTGCCGGAGCATGGCCGCCCAGCTCGAGGCTCAGCCGCATCACCTGGTCGGCCGACCGCCGGATCAGCGCCTTGCCGACCTCGGTCGAGCCGGTGAAGGACAGCTTGCGCACGCGCGGGTCGGCCATCAGCACCTCTCCGACCTCGGCCGGCCGGCTGCTCGTGATCAGGTTCACGACGCCCGCCGGGGCGCCCGCGTCGATCAGCGCCCGGCACACCTCGACGGCGGTCAGCGGCGTCGCCTCCGCCGGCTTGACGACGCTCGTGCACCCTGCCGCGAGCGCCGGGCCGAGCTTGCGCGTCAGCATCGCAGCGGGGAAGTTCCACGGCGTGATCGCCGCCGTGACGCCGACCGGTTGGCGCAGCACCAGCACGCGCTTGTCGGGATCGGCGGGCGGCACGATTTGCCCGTACACGCGCTCCGCCTCGCCGGCAAACCACTCGAAGAACCCGGCCGCGTAGTCGACCTCGCCGGCCGCCTCGGCCAGCGGCTTGCCCTGCTCGGCCGTCATCACCGCGGCGATCGCGTCGCGCCGGTCGCGGATCAGGTCGGACGCGCGGCGGAGCAGGCGCCCGCGCTCGATCGCCGGCGTCGCGCTCCACGCCGGGAACGCCTCGGCGGCCGCATCGATCGCAGCGGTGACATCTCCGGCATCCGCGTCCGGCACCGAGCCCACGACCTCTCCCGTCGCCGGATCGGTGACGTCGAAGCGCCGGCCCGAGGACGCATCGCGCCAGCCGCCGTCGATCAGCAGCTGCTCGGCACGGGTGCGCGCGGCGGTGTCGGTCATCCTGGCCTGGATTGTAGGAGCCCGCGCCAGCTCGGCTATGAGCGCGGCTCGGCGACGCGGCCGATCGCCTCGATCTCGACGAGCATGCCGTCGAACAGGAAACCGCCCGCCACCAGCGCCGTGCTGGCCGGATACGGCGGGGCGAACAGCTCGCTGCGCACCTTCTTGAACGCGTCGTACAGCGACGCATCGGCCAGGAAGACCGTCATCTTCACGATCGTGTCGAGGGACGCCCCGCCCGCCTGAAGGGCGAGGTCGACGTTGGCGAACGCCTGGCGGATCTGGCGCTCCGGGTCGTCGCTCACGACCGCACCGTCGTCGCCGAACCCGCCCTGACCGGCGCTGAAGACCAGCTCGCCCTCCGAGAGGACGGACTGCGAATACTGGTAGCCGGCAGCCCACGGGAATGGGTTGGGGAGCGCTCGGTTGGTCATGCGGCCATCCTACCCGGGCGTCAGTCGGGCCGGCGGGCGATGCGCACGAGGCTGCCGCGCGCGTCCCCGCGCGGGCCGCCCGCGCGCACCACCTCGAGCAGCGCTCGCGCGCAGACCGGGTCGAACTGCGAACCGGCGCAGCGCTCGATCTCGGCCATCGCCGACGGCAGCGGCACGGCACGGCGGTAGACCCTGTCCTCCGTCATCGCGTGAAACGCGTCGCACACGGCGATCACCCGTGAGCCCAGCGGGATGTCATCCGCCGCGCGCCCCTCGGGGTACCCGCGCCCGTCCCACCGCTCGTGGCTCGAGCGCACCAGCGGCACCAGCTCGGCGAAGTAGGGGACGGGCTCGAGGATGCGCGCGCCGATGTCGGGATGGCGCTGCATCACGAGCATCTCCTCGCCGGTCAGCGCGCCGGGCTTCCGCAGGATCGCCTCGGGGATCCCGATCTTGCCGATGTCGTGCAGCAGCGCACCCAGCTTGACCACGCGGGTGGTGCGTGGTTCCAGCGAAAGCTCGTCACACACGCGGCCTGCCAGCTCGGCGATCTCACTCGCGTGGTCGTTGGTGTACGCGTCCTTGGCCTCGAGCGCCGCGGCCAGCGCGCCGAGCGTGGCGAAGTAGGCGTCCTCGAGCCGCTCGGACATGCGCGCCCGGCTGACCATCGTCCCCGCCTCGGCGGTGAGGGCGGTGGCAAGGCGCAGCTCGTCGCTCGTGAAGCGTCGCGGCTCGTGGTCGTACACCTCGACCAGCGCGTACGGCGACCCCTCGACGGCGAGCGACAGCATCAGCAGCGAGCAGTAGCCCAGGCCGGCGAGCGAGCGGGCCTCGGCGGGGTCGGTGTCCGGGTCGTCGCGCTCGCACGCGTACGGCTCGCCCGTTCGCAGGACGGCCTCGGTGCGGGGGTAGTCGCCGATCGCGTACTGCTCCGCCGTCGGCTCCCAGCGGTGCGGCGGGCGCGCGTAGCCGGCGCAGTCACGGACGACGCCGCGCTCCTCGTCGACGAGCGAGATCATGCAGGCCGAGGCGCCGAGGAAGTCGGTCAGCTGGCGCGACAGGTCGGCGAGCATCTCGGGCACGTCGTCGCCGGCCGCAAGCGACTGTGCGGCCTCGATCACGCGCAGCACCGGCTCCAGCTGATCGTGCTGCAGCGGTTCTGCGAGCGACCGGCCGGAGTGGCCGGGAGCAGGGGCGTCGTCCGCGGTCATCGCAGCCGCATGATTCCGCCCGCGCCCGCAGATCCCTCTTTCGGGTGACAGGAGTCCAGGCGGGGTTCGCGACGGATGGCGTGCGTCTTCAACCGGTCGACCACGAGCGTGGGCTGCCGTCCTGCCGGGTCAGCCCCTTCGGGGGCAGACTCCCGTGCGCGCTCGCGTACCGCCTAGCTGAGCTTGTCCATCAGCGAGATCACCGCCGGGCCGAGCACGACGATGAACACCGCCGGGAAGATCAGCAGCACGGTCGGGAAGAGCATCTTCACGGGCGCCTTCATCGCGTGCTCCTCCGCCTCGTTGCGCAGGCGGTGACGCAGGTCGTCGGCCTGGGTGCGCAGCATCTGCGCGAGCGGCACGCCGAGCCGGTCGGCCTGGACGAGCGCGCGGACGAAGCTGGTCATCTCCGGCGCGTCGACGCGGGCGGCGAGCCCGGACAGGGCCTCGCTGCGGCTCGCGCCGAGCTGCGTGTCGCGCAGCATCAGCGTGAGCTCGTCGATCAGCGGGCCGCGCAGGCGCTTGACGAGCCGCTGCAGCGCTGCGTCGAAGCTCATGCCGGCCTCGACCGACAGCGTGAGCAGGTCGAGCACGGTGGGGAGGGATGCGACGATCTTGTCGCGCCGGCCGTGGATCCGCATGTCGATGACGAACGGCAGGCCGACGTAGGCCACGGCGGCGAGCGCGAGGCCGCCTACCGCGCCGAAGACCAACGGGACGACGCCGACCGCGATCAGCGCCAGCATGGTGCCGTACATCGCGAGCGGCAGCACGACTTTGAGCCCGGCCAGCTCCTCGGGCGTCAGCAGCCGCGACCAGCCCGCGGCGGCCAGCTTGCGGCGCAGCACGTCCGCCGCGGCGCCGTGGCCGCCCGGCGCAACGCGCCCGACCCTGCGCAGCCATGCCCGCGGATCGTTGGTGCGGACCAGCTCCCCGTAGCCGTAGCCGGGGATGCGGCCGAGGGTGGACTCGACCTGGAGACGGCGCGACGTCGCGGCGCGCAGCAGGAAGAATCCGCTGGCGGCGACGAGCACGATGGCGAGCAGGAACATCGGTCAGCCTCCCTTACGCGATCGCTCGCGGCTTGACCAGGCGCTGGAGCACCAGCGCTCCGATCGTCATCATCACGAGCGCGATGGCGATCAGAATGTGGCCGGCCTGGGTCGTGTACAGCGGTGCCATGTATCCGTGGTTGATGAGCGTGAGGATGCCTGCGAGCACGAACGGCATGCCCAGGAGGACGCGCGCCGAGAGGACGCCCATCGCCACCAGGGCGCGGACGCGCGAGGCGAACTGCTGCCGCTTGCGAACGGTCTCGGCGACCTGGTCGAAGATCTCGGCCACGTTGCCGCCGATCCGGCGCTGCACGTCGGTCGTCAGCACGACCAGCTCGAAGCTTTCCGAGGCGAGCCGCTTGCTCATGTCGTCGAGCGCCTGCTCGACCGGCACGCCGAGGCGCACCTGGTTCTGTGCGCGGCGGAACTCTGCCCGGGCGGGGTCGCTCGCCTCCTCCACCAGCGTGTCGAGCGCCTGGGCGAACGACCGGCCGGCTCGCAGCGCGCTCGCCCATACACCGAGCAGCTCGGGGAGCTGGGCCTCGAAGGCGCGCGCGCGCCGGGTGGCCCGGAACCGCAGCACGAGCACCGGCAGCACCGCGCCGACGATCAGCAGGGGCAGGGCAACCAGCGGGCCGACAACGATCAGGCCCAGTACTGCCGGGAGCGCTGCGCTGGCGCAGATGATGGTGAACAGCTGCCCGGTGAGGGCGGTCGACCCCGCCCGCTCGCCGAGCCGGTGCAGCCAGCGCCACGGCGGGTAGCGGCCGAGCCGGTCCTCGAGCATCTCGTAGACGTCCAGCAGGGCGGCGCCCTGCACCTTCGCCGCCTCCTTCGAGAGGTCCGCGGAGTAGGGGGACAGCCGAGCGGTCAACGCCTGCGGCCGGCGCTCGGCAGCCGTCAGCACGACGGCCGAGAGCGTGAGGATGGCGGCGAAGCCGAGGATCGCGACGATCCACCCGCCGTACGCCGTCATCAGCGACTCTTCCGCACCGGAGACGCCTCCGGGCAGCCGGACGTGCGCCGGAGTGGCGCCGCGGACGCTGACGGAGAGGTCGCGGGAGCTCGAGTGGGGAAGCGACACGTCGAGCGCGTACTCCCCGGCCAGCTGCGAGGCGGCGATCTGGACGATGATCGGCTCGAGGTCCGCCACCGAAGCCGCCGGTGCGAAGGTGCCGTGGTTGGTGGCCGCGATCGCCCGCAGGTCGCGGGCGTCGTACGACCCGGACTGGGTGAGACCGACGGCGTCGACCTGCACGCCGTCGTGCGCGAGCGTCGACTGCAGCCGAGCGAGCGTCGTGTGCGACTGGGTGTCGGCACCGTCGGACAGCACGACCACGACGCGGCGTGCGGACGGGTCCGACCCGGTCAGCTGTGCCGCCGTGGCGACTCCGTCGTAGAGGGCGGTGCCGGAGTGCGTGGTCAGCGACGACAGCGCTGTGCGGACGCCGGCCACGTTGGAGGTAAGCGGCGCGAGCACGCGCGCGGAGTCGTCGAACTCGACGAGCCCGACCTTGTCGCTCGAGCCGACGGCGTCCAGCAGGCGCTGGCCCGCCGCGATCGCCGCGCTGATCGGCTCGCCGGCCATGCTGCCCGACGTGTCGACCGCGAAGACGAGGTGGAGCGACTGGCGCGGGCCGTACGGGCGCACCCGCTCGACGAAGGCCAGACGGCCGCCGAGGGTCGCCTGCACGTCCGCCCCGCTCAGGTCTCCCGGCGCGCGCACGAGCACGCGAACGGTGTGGTCGTCGACCTTGCGAGCGCCGGCAACGTCGGTGTGGCCGGCGTCGCCGCCTGCTGCCAGTGCTGCCGGTGCAGATGCCGCAAGCAGCGCGCACGCGACCGCGATGGTTCGCCGGATTCCCGTCATGCGCTCCTGCGCCCTCCGCGGCGCAGCACGTCGACCTTCGCGCCCGTCTCGTTCTGGAAGAACGACTTGGGCAGGGTGACGCCGTGCTGCTCGAGCTTCTCGATGAACGTGGGGCGGATGCCCGTGTACTTCATCGCGCTCGACACCTGGCCGTCGCCGTCGACGAACGCCGCCACGAAGATGTCGGAGAGCGTGATCACGTCGCCCTCGACCCGCGCGACCTCGGTGATGTGCGTGATGCGCCGCCGCCCGTCGACCAGGCGCTGGGTGTGGATGATCAGGTCGAACGCGCTCGCGATCTGGTCGCGGATCGCCTTCAGCGGCAGGTCGAACCCGGCCGTGAGGACGAGCGTCTCGGTGCGGGCCAGCGCGTCGCGCGGGCTGTTGGCGTGGATCGTGGTCAGCGAGCCGTCATGGCCGGTGTTCATCGCCTGCAGCATGTCCACGGCCTCGGAGCCACGGCACTCGCCGACGATGATGCGGTCGGGCCGCATGCGCAGGGCGTTTCGGACGAGGTCGCGGATCGCGATCTGGCCCTTCCCCTCGATGTTCGGCGGGCGCGCCTCGAGGCTGATGACGTGCTTCTGCGAGAGCCGCAGCTCGGCGGCGTCCTCGATCGTGACGATGCGCTCCTTCTCGGGGATGAACGAGGAGAGCACGTTCAGCATCGTCGTCTTGCCGGTGCCGGTACCGCCGGACACGAGGATGTTCAGCTTGCCGGCGACGCAGGCCTCCAGGAACGCTGCGGCCTGGTGCGAGAGGGTGCCGAACTGGACGAGGTCGTCGATCGTCAGCGGCTCGCGCGAGAACTTGCGGATCGTCAGCGACGGGCCGGTGATCGCAAGCGGCGGGATGATGGCGTTCACACGCGAGCCGTCCGGCAGGCGAGCGTCCACCATGGGGCTGCTCTCGTCGATCCGCCGCCCGGTCTGCGCGACGATGCGGTCGATCACCTGGAGCAGGTGCCGCTCGGACGCGAACTGGACGTCGGTCTCCTCGATCTGGCCCTTGCGCTCGACGTAGATGGTGTGATGGTTGTTGATCATCACCTCGCTGATCGAGTCGTCCGCGAGGAACGGCTCGATCGGGCCGTAGCCGAGGATGTTCGAGGTGATCTCGCGGACGAGCCGGGTGCGGTCGGCTGTCGAGAGCGGCGTGCCGGCCTCGGCCAGCGCCGCGTCGACGGCCTTCTGGACGTGCTCGCGAAGCTCCTCCTCCGGCACCTCGCCGTCCACCAGCGCCTGGCCGAGCTCGTGCACCGCCTGGCGCTGTGCGGCGTTCTTGATCTCGACGAAGGGGTCGTGGACGACGTCCGGAGCGACCTCCGCCTTGCCCGCCGCGGGATCGTGCCGGCGCAGACGGCCGTGCAGCGACCGGGAGTTGTCCGGCTTCATCGCAGGCTCCCGACCACCGAGTCGAGCGAGCGGGCCATGTCGTAGAACGACTTGGCAACGCGGGACTTGGGCGCATCGATCACCACGGGCTGGCCGCGGTTGACCGAGATCGGGATGGCCTTGTCAGAGGCCAGCGTGTAGGTGATCTCGCGTCGCAGCGTGCGCTCGACGTCGCGGTCGTCGAGCCCCACCCGCGCGCCGGAGCGGTTCATCAGGATGCGGACGTCCTTGACGTCCATCTCCAGCAGCTCCAGCGTCTCGAGGGCGATCTTCAGGCTCTTGATGGTCGGCACGTCCGACGCGCCGACCAGCACCAGGGAGTCGGTGTGGTCGATCGCGAGCAGCGTGGCCGGCGCGAAGTGCGAGGACGTGTCGATGACGACGGCGTCGTAGCTCTGCCGGGCGACGCCCAGCAGCGGCTCCAGCCGCTCGACGTCGACCAGCTCCTCCTCGTCGGGCCGGGTCGGCGCCGGCAGCAGGTCGACGCCGCTCGAATGGCGGGTCACGAACCCGGCCAGCTTCTCGCTGTCGAGATCGCCCGGCGACTGCACCAGGTCGAGCACCGTCCAGCGCGGGGACAGGCCCAGCACCAGTGCGTCGTCGCCGGAGTGCAGGTCGAAGTCGATCAGCAGCGTGCGCTTGCCCTGCCGGGCGAAGCAGACGGCCAGGTTGGTGGAGATCACCGTCTTGCCGGATCCCCCCTTGGTGGAGAACACGGTGAAGATGTGCGCCGAGCGGTTGCCCTTGGCGGCGATCGGCGCGGCCATCACGCGGCGGCTGCGCATCGCCTTCGCCTTGGCGGCCGCCATGCCCAGCGCCTCGGGCGTCTGCGGCAGGCAGACGATCTCGTCGACGCCGAGCGCAAGCGCCTCGTCGAACCAGCGGCTGGGATGAGTGTCGGTCAGCGCCACGATCGCCGGCCCGTGCGCGTCCGACAGTGCGATGCGCATCTCGGCCGGCAGGCCGTCGGCGTCGTGCGGCAGGTTCCACACCAGCACGTCGGGGGTGGTGTCGACGATCTCCACCAACCCCGACCGCTCGAACTGGTCGCGGAGGGAGGCGTCGTCGCCCTGAAGTGAAACGCGGATCAGGTCGTGCATCGTCGTCTCCTCCTACTTGGCGGGGATGCCGTGGTTGGGGAACTTGCCGGGCAGCTCCGGCACGGTGATCGGCTCGTACGTCGCGCCGCTCGCGCCGACCATCGCCAGCCAGATGTTGTTGGAGCTCTGGCCGCCCGACGAGTTCGCCAGGGCGTTGGCGATGAACAGGCTCTGCTGCTCGGTCACGGACAGCATCACCGAGCCGTCCGAGCCGGCGTTGCCCAGCCCGCTGTCGTTCGAGGGCGGGTCGACCTCGAGCACGAGCGCGTTAGGCACCGACAGGTAGGTGAACGTCTTGTCGTTCTTGCGGTAGCTCGTCATCACGTCGACGTGGTCGCCGACGTTGAGGTCGGTGAGCAGGCCGGCGTTGGGGTCGAACGGCACGCGGATTGCACGGAAGTTGCCGGTCACCTTGTAGGCCGCGGTCTGCGTCTTCGGCGCGCCGACGCGGTTCACCGTCAGCTGGTCGCCGTTGTAGAGGTTCTGGGTGACGACCTGGCTGGAGACGGCGGCGAAGCTCGTCACCGCGCCGTCGGCAAGGTCCGACTGCCGCACCGTCTGGTAGGCCAGATAGCCCTTCGAGCGGGCATCGTCGACCGTGGTGCCGGACTGCACCTCATGGGTGGCGACGATCACGGTGATCGCGTTGGCGCCGGAGTTGGCGTTGTGCCTGACCTGGGCGGTGTACGCGAGCAGGGCGGCCGCCGCGGCGACCGCGAGGACGATGCTGATGATGATGTTTCGGCTGAAGGTCGGCATCGAGATGGCTCCTTCCGTGCGGTGACGGGTCGAGTGGGGGAGGGGTCGCTACTCGACCCGCATGGTCGCCGCGCGGCAGAGGTTGCCGGACTTGACGACGACTCCGAGGATGTTCACGGCGTAGGGGGAACAGGCGGTGGCGGTGTAGTAGGCGGTGCCCGAGACGGTCGTCGAGGAGACGGAGAAGCTGCTCATCGTGAGCTGTCCGGCGATGGCGGCGGTAGCGGCCGCCCTCGCGTCGGACGTCTCGTGGCCGGGCTGAGCGACGATCGCGGCGCGCGCGCCCTCGCGTGCTGCGCCGTTCAGGTTCTGCCACTTGTCGTACACGACGCCGAGCTGCCAGATCGACAGCAGGAGGATCAGCAGGACGGGCAGGATGATCGCCATCTCGACGACTGCCTGGCCCTGCTCTTGAGTGCGGGGTGTTCGGTGGGTCACGTGCACGGGGGGTCGGGTGCGCACGGCGCGTATCGGCACCTGCGACGGTGTGCTTGAGCGATCTGGGACGCGGAGCTGCGGGGGGATAGCCTGCGCTACCTCTCTCGTGGTAGCGGACACTTGCGATTCTGTCTACGTGTGCTGTCTGATCAGTGCGAGCGCCCACCGCACGACGCCGGACGGTGGGAACGGACGGTAGGGTTCGGCGTCGTGACCCTCCTCTCGATCCCCAGCCCGGGCGACCCGTTCATCGTCAACTCGGGCCCGATCCACGCCCGCTGGTATGGCCTGCTGCTTGCGCTCGGCGTGCTGCTCGCCGGCTGGATCGCCCGCCGTGAGTTCCGCCGCCGGCGTATGGATCCCGAGCTGGCGTACTCGATCGCCGTGTGGGGCGTGCCGTTCGGCCTCGCCGGGGCGCGGCTGTACCACGTCGTCACGGACTGGGACGCCTTCCGCAACGACTACTCGCAGATCCCGGCGATCTGGAACGGGGGGCTGTCGATCTTCGGCGCCGTGCTCGGCGGCATGCTCGGGGTGTGGATCGGCAGCCGGCGGGTGCGGCTGCCGTTCTGGCGCGTGGCCGACTGCATCGCCCCCGGCCTCGTCCTGGCGCAGGCGCTCGGCCGGTGGGGCAACTACTTCAACCAGGAGCTGTACGGCACGCCCACGGACCGCCCCTGGGGACTCGAGATCGACCCATCGCACCGCCAGCCGCCGTACCTGACCTCCGACACGTTCCAGCCCATGTTCCTGTTCGAGTCGTTCCTGAACGTGCTCGTCTTCCTTGCGCTCGTCCTGTTCGTGCGGCGGTTCTGGAACCGGATCCCGAACGGCACGGTGTTCGCCCTCTACGTGACCCTGTACGACCTCTACCGGGTGCCGCTGGAGACGCTCAAGGTCGATCCCGCCGATGTGTTCCTCGGCCAGCGCGTCAACGTCTGGGTCTCGGCCGTGCTGTTCGTCGTCGGGCTGGTGGCGTTCGCGCTGCTGTTCCGGCGCCGCACGTCGTCGCCTGCCCGGCCGGCGCCATCCGCACCGACGGCCCAGCCGGCGGTCTCCGGCCATACGCCGACGCCGCGGCCCGAGACGGCCATCGCCGCGCGGCTGCGCACCAAGCGCCGCAAGCGCGGCTGACCGACCTCAGGCTTCGTCGGCGATCAGCCGCTCGAGCGCGCGCACGCAATCCGCGTCGAGCTCTCCGCCCGCGCGCCCCCACAGCTCGGCCAGCGCCCGTCCGGCGGATGCACCGTCCGCCGTGCCGCCCGCCGAGACGAACGCCTCGGCCACCGCGATGGCGCGGGCCTCGACCGGCCCGGCCGCGCCGCCGCGGCGCTCGAGCAGCCAGCCGGCGGCCTCCTCGTCCAGCGCCTGGGCGGCCACCCGGGCCGCCACGCGCGCCCGCTCGCCGGGGTCGCCTGCCGGCGACGTTGCGTCGTACAGGTAGGCGGCCAGACGCACGCGGTCGGCGCGCTCGGACGGCACGCCCATCGCGCCGGCGATGTGGCCCGCGTACTCGCTGACGGCACGCGACGCGGCCGAATGGCCACGGCTGGCCTCCACCGATCGGATCGCGCGCTCGAGCTCGCGCCCGGCCGCGTCGGGTGCCTCGCGGGCGCCGTCCCAGGCGACCACCCGGTCGCCGCCTGCGTCCCGCGCGCGCGACAGCGCCCCGTGCGCGAGCCGCACCAGCTCGTCGCTGGTCGCGCCGTGCTCCGGGAACGCCGCGACGCCGCCGGACACCGTCATCCGCCGGTCGTCGGATGACCATCCGCCGAACGTCTCGCTCAGCCGTCCCACGAGCGCGGCCGCCGGCTCCGCGCTCATTCCAGGGAGCACCAGCGCGAACTCGTCCTCGTCGAGCCGGCACACGCAGTCGTAGCTGCGCACGCCGGCCGCCAGGCATTCGGCGGCCAGGCGAAGCACCCGGTCGCCCTCAGCCGCACCGTGGCGCTCGTTGTAGCCCGCGAGCCCGTCCAGGTCGACCAGACAGACCGCCAGGCTCTGGCCCGTGCGCGTGGCGCGGGCCAGCTCGCGCCCGAGGACGCTCTGGAATCCAAGATGGTTCGGCAGGCCGGTGAGCAGATCCAGCGTGCCGGCACCGGCACCGGCGCTCTCCCAAAGCCGCGCGGCCTCGACGGCCTGCGCCGCGAGGCCCGCCGCGAGCCGCGCGCGCGAGAGGCCGGCGGGCTCCCTCACCGTGTCGGTGAGCACGCACCCGAGCAGCCGGCGCGCGCTGACCAGCGGGACGATTGCCCGGCCGTTCGCGAGCACGGGTTCGAGCGCCGGCGCATCGAGCGTGGCGGGCCCGTCGCCCTGCACCCGGATCAGCTCGGTGCCGCCCTCGGTCAGCGTGTAGACGGAGGCCGTGCCGGCGCCCAGCGCGCCGGCGATCGCCGCAGCCGCCGCGTTCAGCAGCGCGGGCAGGTCGGCGCCCGCCTCGCAGGCGGCGACCAGCCGCGCCACGTCCCGCTCGAATGCCGGCGCGTCAGGCATCCGTGCTCCTCAGGCGGCCACCGCCGACGAGCACCCTCACGGTGGTTCCCGTGCCGGGCACGGCGTCGATGTCCAACCGTCCGTTCAGGATCGCCGCACGTTCGTGCATCGAGGCGATGCCGTGGTGCGGCAGCCCGTCGTCCGGATCGTTCACGACGCCCGTGCCGTCGTCCGCGACCCGCGCCTCCAGCCCCAGCTCCGGCGATCCGTGCACGGTCACGTCGATCGTGGTCGGTGCCGCGTGCTTGAGCGCGTTGGTCATCGCCTCCCGAACGATCTGGAACAGGCACACCTGGTCGTCCTCGCTGAGCCCCGCGGCGTCGGCGACATCAAGCCGCACGGCGACCCGGTGGTCGGCCTCGAACCGGTCGGCGATCGCGGTGAGCGCCGTCTCGAACCCCTGCTCGCGAAGCGTCCAGGGCTCCAGCGCGAAGGAGAGCTCACGCACCGTCGCAATCACGCTGCGCTGCCGCTCGCGCGCGGTCTGAAGCACGCGCATGGCGGCGTCCAGGTCGCCCGCCTCCACGGCGTCGGCCACCGCGTCGAGCATCATCGTGACGCCGGAGAGCGTCTGCACGGGGCCGTCGTGGAGGAACATCGAGAGCCGGCGGCGCTCCTCCTGCTCGGCCGAGACGACGCGCCGGGAGAGCTCGGCGCGCTCCGCCTCGCGAACGCGCGCCTGTGCGAGCAGCGCCTCCACCCGCTCGAACAGCGCGCCGTTCTCGGCTGCGCGAGCGGCGAAGTCGGCAAAGACGCTCGCCTGTCCCACGTCGGCTGCGCCGAACGTGCGACCCGACCCGAGGTCGAGCAGCACGAGCAGCGCGTGCAGGCGGCCCGCAACGACGAGCGGCGCGGCCAGCAGCGAGGAGGGCGCGAGGCGCCTCGTGAGGTCGTCGCCCGGCTCGCTGCCCTCGCCGGCAACGGCCGGCGCGAGATCGCGCGCGGCCGCGGCGATCGGCGAGCGCCGCGCGTCGAGGTCGACGGTGACGTCGCCCAACGGGCCCAGCGCGAGCCCGGCGGAGGCAGCCGGGCGGAGCGACCGGTGGCCGGGAGTGGGGGTGAGGACGAGCGAGGCGTCCGCGCCGAACAGCCGCTTGGCCTCCCGCGCCGTGCGCTCGAGCACCGCGCTCCCGCCCAGGGTGGACGACACGGCGCCGAGGCTCGCCACGAGCCCGTCCAGGAATCGTGCCTGGGCGATCAGCTCCTGCCGAAGCTGGAGCTCAGTCGATGATTGCGGTTCGGAGTGCGATGGCGACGGCATGCGTGCGGGTGTCCGCCTCGAGCTTCGAGAGGATATGGCGCACGTGGCTCTTTACCGTCTCCTGGCTGATGAAGAGCTTGGCTGCGACGTCGGCGTTGGACATGCCGTCGGCGAGCAGCTGGAGGATCTCCCGCTCGCGCGCCGTCAGCATGTTCTCGCGCTCCTTGGTCAGGAACGCCGGCATCAGCGCGGGATCGACGTACCCGTCGCCCCCGGCCACCTTCTGGATGGCCCGCACGATGGTCTGGTGCGGAGCCTCCTTCAGGATGTAGCCCTTCGCCCCCGACTCGAGGCCTCGCGTCAGCAGACTGCGCTCGGCGAACGCGGTGAACATGAGCACCGACGTTTCGGGGATGTCGGTCGTGATCTCCTTGGCGGCCGCGAGGCCGTCCATGCCCGGCATGCGGACGTCGAGGATCACGACGTTCGGCTTTCGCCGCTTCGCCAGCGTCACGGCCGCCTGGCCGTCCGACGCCTCGCCGACGACCCGGATGTTCTCCGAGCGTGACAGCGAGAGCCGAAGGCCCTCGCGTACCACCTCATGGTCATCGACGATCAGACAGGTAATGGGTTCGCTCACGTGCACTCCAACAGTCGCAGCGTTTGCCACCGGTGTGGTGTATCGGCAGGAATCCCGCCCACCGTTAGCCCCAACGTGGATGGCTCCGCCCGACCGGTTTGCGGACTTCGCCGGAGCGACCGCAATCCCTGCAATCAAGCCGCATCCGGTACGGTTGGTAGACTTCCTCCTGCGTGAGCGACGAGCCTCCGAGTACCACCAGCGCATGACGACTGCGCTCGCGCTGATCGCAGTCATCTTCATCGTGCTGGCCAACGGCTTCTTTGTCGCGGCCGAGTACGCGCTGGTCACCGTGCGCCGCACGCGTGTTCAGGAGCTGCTCTCCCAGGGCAGCCGGGGGGCCCGCCGGGTCGACGACCTGCAGCAGAACCCGGCCCGGTTCATATCGGCCATCCAGCTCGGCGTCACGCTCTCCAGCCTGGCGCTCGGCGCCATCGGCGAGCCGGTCGTGTCCGACCTGCTGGAGACGCCGCTCGATTGGCTGCCGGCCGGCTGGCACGGCGGCGTCGCGCTGACCATCTCGGCGATCCTCGCGTTCACGATCCTGTCGTTCTTCCACGTGGTGTTGGGCGAGATCGTGCCGAAGAGCTACACGCTGCAGCACGCCGAGCGCGTGTCGCTGTTCGTGGCCGGACCGATCAACGGCTTCTACGCGGTCCTCCGCCCCTTCATCTGGGCGCTGATCGCGGCCAGCAGCGCGGTGCTGCGCTGGCTCGGCCTTCCGCCGGAGGCGCGGCGGACGGCGGTGCACTCGGAGGCGGAGCTGAAGATGCTCGTCACCGCGAGCCGGGAGCAGGGCGTGCTCGAGGAGGAGGAGCAGACGATGCTTCACAGGGTGTTCGAGTTCGCCGACAAGGACGCGGCCGACGTGATGGTGCCGCGCCCGGACGTCGTCGCGCTGCCCCTGGACATGCCGGTGGCCGAGCTGCTGCGCCTGATGCTCCAGCACCCGTACACCCGCTACCCGGTGTATGAGGGCGATCTGGACGACATCACCGGCGTGCTGCATGTCCGTGACCTCTTCGCCGCGCTGCACGACCGCGGCATCGAGCGCGTCGATGTGCGGGGACTCGTGCGGCCTGCCATCGTCGTGCCCGAGACCAAGCGGCTGGACGAGCTGCTGGCCGAGTTCCGCACCACGTCCAACCACATGGCGATCGTCGTCGACGAGTACGGGTCGGTCGCCGGGCTGGCGACACTCGAGGACCTGCTCGAGGAGATCGTCGGCGAGATCGGCGACGAGTTCGACCTGCCCGATGCCGGCATCCGGCGCATCGGCAAGGGGCGGATGCGGCTGGGCGGCTCGTTCCCGATCGAGGAGTTCAACGAGCGTTTCGGAACGACCCTGCCCGAGGAGGACTACCACAGCCTCGGCGGCTACGTGTTCGGGGAGCTCGGCCGCGCCCCCCGGGTCGGCGACTCGGTGGACACGCCGCGCGCCCGGTTCGAGGTCAGCGGGGTGGACGGCCCGCGCATCGTCGAGGTCGACGTCACGCTGAAGCCGGCCGAGCAGCCGGCCGACCAGCAGCAGTCCGCCTAGGAGGACGCCGACGCCAGCTCGTCCGACCGCCGCGCCATCGCGACGTCTCGGTCGGTGATGCCGCCCTCGCTGTGCGAGACCCAGGCCAGCTCGAGGCGGCCCCAGGCGACCGCCATGTCCGGATGGTGGTCGGCGCCCTCCGCCGCCTCCGCGATCCGGTTCGCCAGCGCCATCGCGGCGGCGAAGTCGTTGACGTCGTAGCGCTTGTGCAGCGCGCCGTCCTGCACCTGCCAGCCGGCGCCGAGCGAGTTCAGCGCCTCCGTCAGCTCGAGCTCGTTGAGTACGGCCATCGACTCGAAGCCTACCCGCGGTATCGTGCGGCGATGCCCCCTCGCGAGCTGAGCGATACGGATCGCGCGATCATCGACATCCTCCAGCGCGAGGGGAGGACGACGTACGCCGAGATCGGCTCGCGGGTCGGCATCTCGGCGACGGCGGCGCACGAGCGGATCAAGAAGCTCGAGGCGCGGGGCGTGATCATGGGGTACCAGGCGGCGATCGACCCGGCCCAGGTCGGCGCCGGGATCACGGCGTTCGTCTTCGTCTCCCAGGCGGCCGGTCCGCGGGGGCACCTGGAGGAGCTGTTTGCCGACCTGCCGTGGGTGCAGGAATGCCACCACGTCGCAGGGGACGAGACCCTGCTGCTGAAGGTGCGGGCGGAGTCGATGCCCGCGCTCGAGCACCTGGTGTGGGACATCCGGTCGCTCGACTCGGTGGAGCGAACGCGCACGGTCGTCGTGCTGGCGACGGTGTTCGAGAACCGGCCGGTCGCCGCGGCGGGCGTGGCGGCGGGCTCGAACGGCGGATCTGCCCCGAACGCGGGCTGACCCGGGGGCTCGGAGTGCGCCTGCCTGGTCAGCCCCTGCGGGGCAGACCAGCGGTTGGGGTGGCGGCCGGGTCAGCCCACCACCGCCGTAGGGGCGCGGCCCCTCCGGCCGCGTCAGCGCGCTGTCGACCCCGCCGCGAGCGCCTGCGCCAGCGCCTCGCCGTCCAGGCCGTACACCACCGTCCCGCGGTGCCCGCGCATCGTCGCCGACTGCAGCATCGCGTTCAGGATCGCCTCCTCGGTCGCGTCGATGACCGCGTCGAACAGCGCCCCGATCCGCGCGTGTGCGACCGTCCTCACCGCGACCTCGGTTCCCCCCTCGGCGATCAGCGCGCCGAGCCCGCGGTTCCCGGTCGCGAAGCACAGCATCAGGTCGCCCGAGCCGTCTTCTCCGGCGCCGCCGGTGCGCCCCACCCCCAGCGCCGCGCGCTGAGCCAGACGGCGGCATTGCAGCGGCAGCAGCGGGGCGTCGGTCGCCACCACCACGATGATCGAGCCGCTCCCCGCCTGTCGCTCCCAGGGATACTCGGGCAGCGGGATCGATCCGAGCCGCTCGCCGACCGGCACGCCGTTGACCCGCAACCTCTGCCGCCGCCCGTGGTTTGCCTGCACCAGCACGCCCACGGTGTAGCCGCCCTGATCGGCCGGCACGACCCGTGACGCGGTGCCGATCCCGCCCTTGAGCTCGTGGCACACCATGCCCGTGCCGGAGCCGACGCTGCCCTCCGCGACAGGCCCCGGCGCGGCGGATGCCAGCGCGGCGAGCGCATGAGCCGCCGTCACGTGCTGCCCGTTGATGTCGTTCAGGCCGCCGTCGTAGGTCTCCGCGACGACCGGCATCGACCACACGGCCTCGTCGGCCGGTGCGTGGAGCACCGCGTCGCGCACGATCGCATCGCGCACGACGCCGACGCTGTGGGTGTTCGTGAGCCCGATCGTCCCGGCCAGCAGGCCGGTCTCCTCGATCCAGTGGATCCCCGTCATCTCGCCGTTGCCGTTCAGCCGGTGGTGGCCCGCGAACACCGGGTCGAGCAGCGCCTCGCCCTCGTGCGGACGTATGACCGTGACCCCGGTGCGGACGTCGTCGCCCTCGACCAGCGTCGTGTGGCCGACCCGGACGCCGGGGACGTCCGTGATCGCGCCGTGCTCGCCGGATGGGAACGGGCCGATCCGGATGCCGAGCTCGCGGGCGCGCATCGCGCCACGTTACTCGATGACGAGCGGCTCCTCGGAGGCGGCCATGTCGGCGATCCGGTACCCCTTCACGTCCGCGCCGCCGCCCGCGAGCGAGACGATCACGTACGTCGCATCCGGCCAGAACGCCTGCTCCGCGTCCGTGCGGGACGGGTAGGCCGGTGACGACACGTGCGAGTGGTAGATGCCGATCAGGTCGAGGCCTGCGTCGTCGATCTCGTTCAGGATGCGGATCTGGTCACGCGACTCGATCCGGTAGTAGAACGGGCTCGGCTCGTCCGGCTCGGCGGGGAAGAAGCGCTCGGCCCGGTCGCCGCGGCCCGCGATGATGCCGCAGGCCTCGTTGGGGAGTCCCGCGCGCGCGTGCGCGACGATCTCGTCGCGCATCGCCGCCGGAATCACCACCAGACGCGCTCCTCCATCTTCGCCTCGAGCTCGTCGAGCGGCGTCGTGTAGAGGCCGGCGCTGAGGTACTTGGAACCGCCGTCGGCAAACAGCACGACGACGTTCTGCCCGTCCTCGAGCTCGCCCGCGACGCGCCGTGCGACAGCCAGCGCCGCGCCCGCGGACACGCCGGCGAAGATGCCCTCGAGGTCGAGCAGCTTGCGCAGCGCGAGCACCGACTCGGCGTTCGAGACGAGCACCTTGCGGTCGAGCTCGCGGATGTCGAGGATGGGCGGTGTGTAGCCGTCCTCCAGGCTTCGCAGACCCATGACGGGGTCGCCCTGGAGCGGCTCGGCGGCCACGATCTGCACGTCGGGGTTCGTTTCCCGCAGCCGACGGCCGTTGCCCATCAGCGTGCCGCCGGTGCCGAGGCCGGCGACGAATGCATCGACCTGGCCGCCGGGAACCTGCTCGAGGATCTCGACCGCCGTCCCGCAGTAGTGCGCGCCGGGGTTCGCCTCGTTCGCGTACTGGAACGGCATGAAGACGGACGGATCGCGCTGGGCGATCTCGCGCGCCATGGCCACGGCCCCGTTCGAGCCGAGGTTGCCGGGCGAGAAGATGATGTCGGCCCCGTACATGCGCAGCAGCTCGACGCGCTCGGTCGTCGCCGACTCGGGCATGACGACCGAGACGGGGTAGCCCTTCACCTTCCCGATCATCGCGAGCGCGATGCCGGTGTTGCCGCTGGTCGGCTCGAGGATGCGCTGGCCCGGCATCAGCTCGCCGGTCTCCTCCGCCGCCTCGACCATCGAGAGCGCGACGCGGTCCTTGACCGAGCCGGTCGGATTCTGCTCCTCGAGCTTCGCAAAGATGCGAACGCCGTCCTTCGGCGTCATGCGCGGCAGCTCGACCAGCGGAGTGTTCCCGACGGCCGAGAGTGCGGCGACGCGCTCCAGCTGGAGGCAGCCCATGCCTACCTCGCTCCTCCGGCCATGGCCGGGAGCACGATCACCGTCGCGTCGGGCGTCACGCTGGTTTCCAGGCCTTCGCCCAACCGGACGTCCTCGTTGTTGACGTAGACGTTCACGAACCGGTTCAGCTCGCCGCCCTCGTCCAGCAGGTGCCCCCGGATCCCGGGGTATCGGGTCGTCAGGTCGTCGAGAAGCTCGCGGACCGTGGCGCCGGTCGCGTCCACCTCGCGCGCGCCTCCGACGGCCTGCCGGAGGATTGGGGGCATGCGAACGGTGCTCACTTAGGCAACGGCCTCCTCGATCGTGAAGGGTGCGGCGGACACGGCGCGTGCCGGCGCGGCGCAGAACTGCTCGTAGTCGATGAACTCGATGTCACCAGGATCCTTGCTGCAGACCGGGCAGTTCGGGTCGCGGTGCATCTTCAGCTCCACGAACTCCATCGCCAGGGCGTCGTAGCGTAGCTGCCGGCCGATCAGCGGATCGCCGACGCCGAGCAGCAGCTTGACGGCCTCGGTGGCCTGAAGCGTGCCGACCACTCCGGGCAGCACGCCGAGCACGCCGCCCTCTGCGCACGACGGCGCCATCTCCGGCGGGGGCGGCTCGGGGTACTGGCACCGGTAGCACGGGCCGACCCGCGGCGCGTAGACCGTCACCGACCCCTCGAACTGGTAGATCGAACCGTGGACGACCGGGATCCCCGCGACCAGGCTGGCGTCGTTCAGCAGATACCGTGTGGGGAAGTTGTCCGTGCCGTCGACGATCACGTCGTAGCCGGCGATCACCTCGAGGACGTTCTCACTCGTGAGCCGCTCGGTGTATCCGACGATCTCGACGTCCGGGTTCAGCGCCTTCAGCGCCTGCGTGGCCGACTCCACCTTCGGCATGCCGATCCGGTCCTCGGTGTGGAGGATCTGACGCTGGAGGTTCGACCGGTCGACGACGTCCGCGTCGATGATGCCGAGCGTGCCCACGCCGGCGGCCGCCAGGTACAGCGCGGCGGGCGAGCCGAGGCCGCCCGCGCCGATCAGCAGCACCTTGGAGTCGAGCAGCTTCAGCTGGCCCTCCTCGCCGACCTCGGGGATCAGCGTGTGGCGGCTGTAGCGCTCGAGCTGCTGGGGCGTCAGCGTCCGCGGCACCTTCCACTCGTGCCCGTTCTGCTTCCAGTCCGCGAACCCGCCGCGGATCGAAGCGACGTCGCCGAACCCCAGTTCGGCAAGCGTCTTCGCCGCGTACGCCGAGCGGTTGCCCGCGGCGCAGTAGACGATCAGCGGCGTGCCGCGGTCGGCGGCCGCATTGTCGATCCGTGACTCGAGGTTGCCGCGCGGGATGTGGACGGCGCCCGGGATGTATCCCTGCTCGTACTCGTCCCGCTCGCGGACGTCGATCAGCACCGGCCGGGGCTGCTCGGCCAGCCGCGCCGCAGCCTCGTGCGCCGGGATCTCGGAGATCTCGGCCTTCACGGCTGCCAGATGTTCGCGGTACGTGGCCACGCCCATCACCTACCCTTTCCAGAGCGCCCCGCGCGAATGACCCGGGGCAACGAAACTTGTGTCCTCAATTGTAGCGGTGCCTGGATCCAAACTCCATGCCGCTGCAGGCATGAACGAGCCGTCTCCCGAACATATTCCCGGCCGCTCGCGGCGCCTGGTGGTGCTGCTCTGCATCGCGCTCGCCGTCGGGCTGGCCGCCGCGGGCGCCGTCGTGCTCGGCTCCCGCGGGGGCGGTGCGAGCGCAGCGACCGCGCCCGCCCGCTGCCGGCCGCTCTCCGGCGCGCCGCCGCTCAACCTCCAGCTTCCCGGTAACCCCGACGCCACGGGGACGCGCGCGATCGCCGCCGCGGCCGTGCGGCTGCTGCCGCCGGGCGACCCGCGGGTGGGTGTCGCCCGGGCCATCGTGGACTACCCGCAGACCGGCGCTGCGGGCACCCTGTCCGCGCTGCGCCGGCTCGACCAGTCCCAGCCGGTGGTGCGCCTGTACGAGGGCCTGACCGAGCTGTGGGCGGGTCGGTGCAGGCAGGCGGTCGCCACGCTGCGCCAGGTGCGGTCGACCGACCTCTACGGCTACTCCGGGACGATCGCCGACACGGCGCTGCACACGCCTCAGCAGCGCGCCGCCTATCCCGTGTACATCCCGCCCGAGGGCACGCCGGCGGGCACCGTCGTGCATCTCCGGAGCCTGGTGCGGCGCCATCCGCGGGACTCGGGGGCCTGGTTGGGGCTGGCGGTCGCGGAGCAGAGCGCCTGGCTCCACAGCTACCGGGCCGGGGATCGCCGCGCCGCCCAGGCGGCCGCCCGCCGCGCGCTCGAGCTCGACCCGACCGGCGTGTCGCCGCGCATCGCCGTCGCCGTGCTGACGTACGACAAGGACCGCCCGGCCGCGACGTTCAGCCAGCTGGGGCCGCTCGTCCAGCAGGCGAGCGATCCGACCGAGGTGCGGTTCCATCTCGGCATCCTCCTGTTCTGGCTTCACGACGACACCGACGCGGCCGCTCAGTGGCGGCAGGTGGTCGATGCGTCGCCTGACTCGGTCTACGGGCGCACCGCGGCGCAGCTCATGTCGAAGATCAGCTGACGCGTGTGGCGCCGACGTACGTGTCGGCGTACCAGCCGGTCAGCGACGAGATCTGGACGACCGTTCCGGTGTGCGGCGCGTGGATGAACCGGCCGCGGCCGATGTAGAGGCCGACGTGGCCGAGGCCGTCGAAGAAGACCAGGTCGCCGGCCCGCAGGGCCGACCGCGACACGTGGCGGCCGGCGCGGTACTGGTCTGACGCGACGCGGGGCAGCGAGATGCCGACCCGCCCGTACACGTACTGGACGAGCCCGGAGCAGTCGAAGCCCGACGGCGACTCGCCGCCCCACACGTACGGCACCCCCAGCTCGGCCCGTGCGAGCGCGACGGCCCGCTCACCGATCCCCCCGTGCGATGCCCGGTGGTGATGATGGTGACGATGGTGCGTGGCGTGACCCGAGGAGCCGCTCGGGTGATGTGACGGCGGCGCCACGTAGTGGAAGTTGCTGCTGGCCCGCAGGTGGAGGGCGGCGCGGGTGTGCGGCCCGACCTGCCCGTCGACCAGGAGGCCGTGCGTTGCCTGGAAGTGCTTCACCGCGTGCAGCGTCTGGGGCCCGAACTCGCCGTCGGCCGGTATCCCGAGTGCGCGTTGGAGCGCGGCGACCGCGGGACCGACGTCGTGCCGACGCAGGACGATCTCGCCGGTCGAGCCGCCGGCCCGCGCATGCAGCGCGCCCCACGTATGCGACCCGACCTCACCGTCCACGAGCAGCCCGTGAGCTCGCTGGAAGCCCTTCACCGCATGCAGCGTCTGTGGACCGAAGATGCCGTCGGCGGGGATGCCGAGGTCGCGCTGCAGCCGGACGACGTCGGGCCCCGTGTCGCCGACCCGCAGGATGCGCGGGTGCACCCGGCGCGCCCCGGCCTTCGCCGACGCCTGGTGCTGCTTGCCGGCCGCGTAGGCCGGCGCTCCCATTCCCGCGGCGGTCGCAGCCATCACCAGAGGGACGCTCATGCGCTTGAGCTGGCGGCGGCGGCGGTAGGTCTCGCGCCGGCGCACGGCGCGCGACGCCGACGCCTGCCAGAGCTCCAGCGACCCGAGATCCCTCACGACCGACTGCACGCGTAGCACCGTACGCCTCGCGTGTCAGCGCGCGGTTAGGTGACCGTGAAGATCTTGTGCATGCCGGCGTGGATCGTGCAGTAGATTCGAAAGGTTCCGGCCTTGAGAGTCTTCGTCACCGAGATGCTCGATCCTGGTCGCAGGTTGCCGCTCTGGTAGACGAGGTTGCCGTTGCTGACGCGCTTGATGTTGAACGTGTGGGTGTTCAGCCCCTTGTTGTGCGCGTTGAAGGTGATCGTCCCGTGCGGAGCCTTCGCCGACGTGAAGCTGATGAAGTTGTCATGCAAGCCAACGCCGCGAGTGCTCGACGCCCACGCCTGTGCGGCGAGCACTCCGCACGCGAGCGCGATCGTCAGCGGAATGGACAGACGTCCCAGCATGGTCACTCCCCGGTCGGTTTTCCCTCGTACGGGATGCCGGCCGGACCGGATTCACCAGGGCGGGCCGGCGTGCACCCACCGCCCCGCGAGCATGGTCGCGACGACGCGGGCGTCGCGGATCCGGTCCGGCTGCTCGACGATGTCGGTGTCCAGCACCACCAGGTCGGCAGCCAGGCCGGGCAGCAGGCAGCCGCGAAGGCGCTCCTCGCCGACCGCGTACGCCGCAGCCGCGGTGTGGCAGGAGACGGCGTCCGCGACCGGGATCCGCTGCTCGGGATGCCATGGGTCGCGGTCGTCCACCGTTCGGTGCACGGCCGCCTGGATCGCCGTGAGGGGGTGGAGCTCCTCGATCGGCGGGTCGGCGCCGAAGACGACGTGCGCGCCGGAGTCCAGCAGCTCGCGGGTGCGGTACCCCTTCGCCGAGCGCTCGCCCCACATCTCGTCGGCGAGGTCGCGGTCGCTGGTCGCGTGCACGGGCTGGACGCTGGCCGTGATCCCCAGCTCGGCGAAGCGCGGAAGATCCGCGTCGTCGAGGCACTGCGCGTGCTCGATCCGCGGCCTGAGCAGCGCCTCCTCCCACGCACCACGCGTCCGCTCGAGCGCGTTCAGCGCGGCGCGGTTCGCCCCATCGCCGATCGCGTGCACCGCCATCGGCAGCCCGCATGCGGCCGCCTGCTCCGCTGCCCCGGCCAGGTCGTCCTCCGAGAGCAGCTGGTCGCCCGAGCCGTCGAGCATCCAGGCCGTCCGGGAGCGGAGCGTGCCGTCCATGAACGCCTTCACCGGCCCCACCCTGAGCAGCTCGCTCCCGAAGCCCGCTCGCAGCTCGATCGCCCGCGCCGCGGGCAGCGCGTCCAGCGGGATGCTCATGGCCACGCGCAGCGTCAGCCTCCGGTCGGCGTCGTAGCGCTGCCAGAGCTCGCGCCCGCCGCTGGCCTGGAAGTCGTGAACGCCGATGACGCCGCGGGCGTTGGCCTCGGCCATCCCGTCGCGCAGCGCGCGCGACCGCTCGAGCGGGGTCGCCGGGGGAAGCGGAAACCGCCACGCCTCCCACTCGTGCAGGACGCCTGTCGGATGGTCGACGCCCTGCGCACGCAGTGCCGCGCCGTTCACCCAGAGGGTGTGGTGGTCGTGCGCCCACAGCGCGGCCGGCCGGTCACCCGTGACCGAGTCGAGCGCCGATGCGGTGGGCGGGCCGTCCGGCCAGACCGCCTCGAGCCATCCCTTGCCCCGCAACCAGCCCTCTCCGGCGGCTCCGTCGGCCACCGCCCGCAGCGTCTCAGCCATGCTGCGGCACCCGTGCAGATCGAGCCACGTGCGCTCGAGCGCCCAGTCGAGGAAGTGGACGTGCGCGTCCGTGAAGCCGGGGAGCACGCAGCGTCCCTCCAGGTCGATCCGCTCGTGGCCGACGGTATCGCTCTCGCCCTCGCGGACGTCCACCCCGCCGGCGATGACACCGCCTGCGACGGCGAGCGCCCGGACGCGGGGGAGGCGCGGATCCATGGTGTAGATCGGGCCGTTGTGGAGGATCACGCGGCCGGTAGTCTACGCCGCGTGCCTCCCCGGGACGAGATCGAGCAGCGGCTGCGCCGGTTCGCAGCGGCTCTCGCCGAGGACGGGCTCGACGCGGCGGTGATCACGCAGAGCACCGACCTGGCCTACCTGACGGGCACGAACCAGCAGGCGCACCTGGTCGTCCCCGCCCGCGGCGAGCCGCGCCTGGCCGTCCGCCGGACGCTGGAGCGCGCGCGGATGGAGTCGCCGCTCGCACACATCGATCCGCTGCCGTCACTGTCGGGCCTCGGCGGGGTGCTGCGCGCCGCCGGCCTCGGCCCCGGCGCGGAGGTCGGCTTCGAGCTGGACGTGCTGCCGGCCTCGCGATACCTCGGCTACGTCCGGCGGCTGGACGGCTTCCAGGTGGGTGACTGCTCCGCAACCATCCGCCGGGTGCGGGCGGTCAAGAGCTCATGGGAACTGGAGCGGATGCGGCGGGCCGCCGAGCAGGTGCGCCTCGCCGCGGAGGCTGTCCCCGGCATGCTGGCCGAGGGCGCCGTTGAGTCTCATGTTCAACTTGAGGTAGAGAAAGTGCTGCGGGAGGCGGGCCACCAGGGGCAGCTGCGCTTTCGCGGGTTCAACCAGGAGATGCACTACGGGCAGGTGCTCGGCGGGCCGAGCGGCGCGATCCCTGGCTACTCCGACTCGCCGCTCTGCGGGCCCGGCCCGAACGCCGTGCTCGGGAAGGGGCCCGACCACGCCGTCCTTCGGCGGGGCGACCCCGTCATCGTCGACCTCGTCGGCGGCCACGACGGCTACCTGGCCGACCAGACGCGCACGTTTTCGGTCGGCCCGCTCGCCGACGACCTGCGAGACGCCTACGACGCCGCCGTTCGCATCCTGCGGTCGGTCGAGGAGCGCATCGCTCCCGGCACGCCGCCCAGCGAGCTGTTCCTGCACGCCGAGGCGCTGGCCGGTGACGCCGGGCTCGGGGAGCACTTCATGGGGCACGGGGACGGCCGGGTGCGGTTCCTGGGCCACGGCGTCGGGATGGAGATCGACGAGCTCCCCGTGCTGGCTCCCGGGTTCGACGAGCCGCTCCAGGCCGGCCACGTGATCGCCGTCGAGCCGAAGTTCGTGTTTCCGGGGCGCGGTGCCGTCGGCATCGAGAACATGTATGCCGTCACGGAGGGAGGACGCGAGCAGATGACCACCGCGAGCGAGGAGCTGATCGAGGCATGAGCGTCCGCCACCCGCAGACCGAGGAACAGCAGCTGCTGGTCGACGCCGTGCGGACGCTCGCGCGAGAGCAGATCGCTCCAGGCGCCGCGGCCGTGGACAAGCGAGCCGAGTTTCCATGGGAGGTGGTCGAGCTGCTCCGCAGCCACGATGTATTCGCCCTGGCGTTCGGCGAGGAGTACGGCGGCACGGGGACGGGCACGCTGACGTTCCTGCGCGCCGTCGAAGAGCTGTCGTGGGCGGATGCCACGGTCGGGCTGGTGCTCGCGGTGCAGTCCCTGGGCGCGATTGCGATCGAGCTGGCCGGCTCGCCGGAGCAGAAACAGCGGTATCTGCCACGGTGGGCGACCGGCGAATGGATCAGCGCGTACGCGCTGACGGAGGCTGGATCCGGATCGGACGCGCGGGCGATGCGGACGACGGCGCGCCGCGACGGCGACGGCTGGGTGATCGACGGCAGCAAGCGCTTCATCACCAACGCCGGTGTGGCGGACACGTACGTGGTGTTCGCGCGCACGGGCGATTCGATCTCGGCGTTCATCGTCGAGAAGGACGCTCCCGGCTTCTCGGTGGCCCGGATCGAGCCGAAGATGGGCATCAAGGGGTCGACCACCGGCGAGCTGCTCTTCGAGGGGTGCCGGGTTCCCGCGGGCGCGCTGGTCGGCGACGAGGGCACCGGCTTTCGCACCGCGATGCGCGTGCTCGACCGGTCGCGCCCCGGCATCGGCGCGCAGGCCCTCGGCATCGCGCAGGCGGCGCTCGACCACGCGCTGCGGTACGCCGGGGAGCGCGAGACGTTCGGGAAGCCGCTCGCCGAGCACCAGGGGATCCAGTTCATGCTCGCCGACATGGCGGTGAAGGTCGAGGCCAGCCGCGGGCTGCTCTACGACGTCGGCGTCATGCTCGACCAGGGGATCGACGGCCCGGAGCTGACCAAGGCATCCGCAATGGCGAAGCTGATGTGCTCGGACACCGCGATGTCTGTGACCACCGACGCCGTGCAGATCCTCGGCGGGTACGGGTACATCGAGGAGTATCCGGTCGAGCGGATGATGCGCGACGCGAAGATCACTCAGATCTACGAGGGGGCGAACCAGATCCAGCGCCTGGTGATCGCACGCGAGCTGCGCCGAACCGGCGGCGGGTAGCCCCGCGGACGCACGCCGGAGGTGGTGGTCCGTGGCCGGTCTCGAATCCAGACCGGCCTCTTGCCCCCATCCGCATTCGATGCGATGATCGTCCCAGGGAGGAGGTATCGCGGTGGCACCGGTTGTCGCTCGTCGTCTCGTCGTCATGCTCGTGCTCGCCGCGTCGGCTCTGGCCGCAGGCGCGAGCCCTGCAGCCGCGGGGACGGCGTCGTCCTACGGTGCCCGAGCCGCCTGCACGACCGGGCAGATTCGCTGCATGGCGCTGATCAGGACGCGCGACGGCACGGTGATGCACGCGGCGTCGGCGGCACTGCTCCCCGCGGGGTACGGGCCGGCGGCCTACCACACCGCCTACGGCCTGCCGACGCAGACGCCGCTCGTCGCCGGCAGCACGACGGCGCACCGCGCGATCACGGTCGCCATCGTGGAGGCGTGGGACTACGGCAACGCCTACGCCGATCTGACGACGTACAGCCAGGCCTACGGCCTGCCCGTGCTGCCGAAGTGCTCCGCCACGGTGAAGAACGCCTGCTTCCTGAAGGTCAACATGGGGGCGCCGGCCGGGTCCGCGCGCCGCACCGGGTGGTACATCGAGACGGCGCTGGACATCGAGACGGTGCACGCCATCTGCCAGAACTGCAGGATCGTCCTGGTCGAGTCCGCAGACGACACTGCCGAGTCGTTCGCCGCCGCCGAGAACCGGGCCGCGACGGCGGCGCCGATCGTGTCGAACAGCTACGGGAGCTATGACATCGACGGCTCGCTCGGAGCGCTCGACGCCGCGTACGACCACCCCAACAAGGCGATCGTGTTCTCGTCGGGCGATGCCGGCTACGACGTCTCCTGGCCGGCCTCGCTGAACACGGTGGTGGCGGTGGGCGGGACGGCGCTTCATCTCAACCCGGACGGGACGTACGGCAGCGAGACGGCATGGGGACCGACGGCGACGGCGGCGTACGGCACCGGATCCGGGTGCGCGAACGGCGCCTCGGGGCTCTTCCCGGCCGAGCCGGCGAGGACGTTCCAGACCACGGTCGCGAACTGGGCAGCCACAGGGTGCGGGACATCGCGCGGGGACAACGACGTGTCGGCCAACGCCGACCCCGACACCGGCTCCGCGATCTACTCGCTGCCCACCGGATGGGTGACCGTCGGCGGCACCAGCCTTGCCGCTCCGCTGATCGCGGCGGTGTTCGCGCTCAAGGGCAACGCCGCGAGCGTCCCGTACCCGGCCTCGCTGCTGTACGCTAAGGCCGGAACGTCGGCGTTCAACGACCCCGCCGCGGGGTCGAACGACACCGGTGTCGCAACGGTGCCCTGCGATACGACCACGACGGCATGCAGGGCGGCACCGGGATACGACCTGCCCACGGGCGTCGGCACGCCGCACGGGATCGGCGGCTTCTAGCCGGCTTGCCGCCCGCGGCGCTCGGGCCGGCCCGAGCGCCGCACCACCGATCATCTACAGTGCGCGCGTGCCCGTCGCATCGCGCGTGATCGAGTCCCCGTTGGGACCGCTGCTGCTCGTCGGGCGCGACGGGGCGCTGACCCAGCTCTGGATGACGCCCTTCCCGGTTCCTGATGACGCGCCTGCGGACGCCCGGGACGCGGGCGTGCTCGACGAGACCGCGCGCCAGCTCGACGCGTACTTCGCCGGGGATCTCAGCGCCTTCGACGTGCCGCTCGAGCTGGACGGCACGACCTTCCAGCGCCGGGTCTGGGAGGAGCTGCTGCGCATCCCCTTCGGCGAGCGGATCAGCTACGGCGAGCTGGCCCGCCGCGTCGGCCGGCCGGGATCCGCTCGCGCCGTCGGACTTGCCAACGGCCGCAACCCCGTATCGATCATCGTCCCGTGCCACCGCGTTGTCGGCTCTGACGGCCGGCTCACGGGGTACGGCGGCGGTCTCGACCGCAAGGCATGGCTGCTCGACCACGAGGGGCGGCAGGGGCGCGGACAGCTCGCGCTCGGCATCGGCGCCTCCGCGCACCCGGGCTGACGTGGGGTCGGACGACCGGTTGCGCCAGCGGCAGGCGCGCGTCTACAACCGCGCCCGGCGCCGGCTCTCGTGGGCCGATACGCTCGCGGGCCTCGTCGCCCTGGTCGCCGTCGTGGTGTGGGCCGGCGCGCTTGGCGGGTGGGGCTGCGTCGCAGCGCTGGCGGCCGTCCTGCCGGCGATATCCCTGCCGTTCGGCTACGCCGGTTACGTGCTCTCGCGGCGGAACGGGCTGTCGCGGCAGACGCCGGGCGGGTGGCTGGCCGACCAGGGCAAGGCACGCGCGGTCGGCCTCCTCCTCGGCGCCCTCGTCGCCCTCGGCCCGCTCGGCATCCAGCGGCTGTTCCCGGCGTGGTGGCCGGTGCCGTCCTGGGCAGCCGCCGTGATGGTCGCGGCGCTCCTGTCCGTGCTCTGGCCGGTGGTGCTGCTGCCGATCTTCATGCGCAGCGAGCCGCTGGCGGACGGCCCGCTGGCGGAGGCGCTGTGGGAAACGGTCAGGGCCACCGGCGTTCCGGTCAGGGACATGCGGCTGCTGCACATGGGCGAGAAGACGTCGGCCGCGAACGCGATGGTGGCCGGCATGGGGCCGACCCTGCGCGTCTACGTGGGCGACACCATCGGCGAGCAGGCCGATCCGGAGCTCGCCCTGACGGACACACGCCTGGTGCTCGCTCACGAGCTCGGTCACCACGCGCACGGCGACACGTGGCGACTGATGGCATGGTCGGCGGTCGCCCTCGCCGCCGGCATGGCCGGTGCCTGGATCGGTGTCCGGGAGCTCTCGCCGGACGGGGCCGGGCATCTGACGGCGCTGCCCTCCCTCGTGCTCGGGTTCTCACTGGCATCGGCCGCGCTGTCGCCGGCCGGCGCGGCCTTCTCACGGAGGCTGGAGCGCGCCGCCGACGCGTATGCCGTACGCGTGACGGGGCAGGGCGCCCGCTACGCGGAGACCTTCGAGCGGCTGGTCGAACAGAACCTGATGGAGCTGGAGCCGCCGCATCTCTGGCACACCCTGACCGCCTCGCACCCGATGCCCGCGGAGCGGATCGCGACGGCCCGGCGGAACGTGACAGGCCGCGAGCCGCGGCAGGAATAGACTGACCCGGCGCGAATTGCGTCGCGATGCAGTTCGGAACCGGTTCAGCGGCCGAGGCGCTCGACGAGCAGTCGCGGCCGGATCTCTCGATCGTCGGAGGAGTTGCCGTGGGGCAGGTGATCGCGCTCGCGAACCAAAAGGGAGGAGTCGCGAAGACGACGACCACGCTGAACCTCGGCGCGGCCCTGGTCGAGCGCGGCAGGCGGGTGCTCTGCGTCGACCTCGATCCGCAGTCGAACCTGACGATGAGCCAGGGAATCGATCCCGACGATCTCGACCGCACGATGTTCGACGTGCTGGTGCACAAGACGCCGATCGAGGACGTCATCCAGCACCGTGAGGTCGATCTGGCAGCCTCCAGCATCGACCTGGCCGGGGCGGAGCTCGCGCTGTCGTCGATGATCGGGCGCGAGCGCGCGTTGCAGAAGGCGCTGCTCCCCGTGCGCGGCCGCTATGACTTCGTCCTGATCGACACGCCGCCGTCGCTCGGGCTGCTGACCATCAATGCGCTGACGGCTGCCGACGGGGTGATCGTCCCCGTCCAGTGCGAGTACCTCTCCCTGCGCGGGCTGATCCAGCTCGAGAACACCCTGACGATGATCCGCGAGAACCTCAATCCGGACGTCCGCATTCGCGGCATCCTGCCGACGATGTTCGACGGGCGCACCTTGCACTCCCGTGAGGCGGTCGAGATCCTGCAGGAGAACTTCGGCGACCTCGTGTTCGAGACCAAGATCCGCAAGACCGTCCGCTACGCCGAAGCGCCCGTGAAGGGCACGTCCGTGCTCAAGTACGATACAAAGGGCAAGGCCGCCCGGGCCTACCGGGATCTGGCCGGGGAGGTGCTGCGAGATGGCTAAGCGCAACAGCATGCGGGACGGCCCGCTCGCCCAGCTGTTCAAGGCGACCGACGCGGGGCAGGCCGCCGACAAGCCCGAGGAGCCGGAGGAGCCCGCGCGCGGCCGCGCGAAGCGGGCGGCCCCGCCGTCCGAGCCGGCGCGCCCCCAGCTTATCGACCTGCCGGACCCCGAGGACTCGGGCGCCTCACGCTTCCCCAGGCCTGACGGCCAGCCGTACCTGGCGGTGATCCGCGTGGTCGGCGTCGGCGGCGGCGGCTGCAATGCGATCAACCGGATGATCGAGGCCGACGTCAAGGGCGTCGAGTTCATCGCGGTCAACACCGACATCCAGCAGCTGCAGATGTCGGACGCGCCGACCAAGATCCACATCGGGCGCGAGCAGACCCAGGGGCTGGGCTCCGGGGCCGACCCGGAGGTGGGCCGCCAGGCTGCGGAGGGGAGCTACGACCGCATCAAGACCGTGCTGCGCGGGTCGGACATGGTGTTCGTGACCGCCGGCGAGGGCGGCGGCACGGGAACCGGCGCGGCGCCGGTGATCGCGCGCATCGCGCGCGAGGTGGGGGCCCTCACGGTCGGCATCGTCACGTCGCCGTTCGGCTTCGAGGGCTCGCGGCGCAGCTCGCAGGCGCGCGGCGGCGTCGAGGCGCTGCGCGATGCGTCCGACACGGTGATCGTGATCCCCAACGACCGGCTGCTCGAGGTGCTCGAGAAGGGCACCAGCCTGGTCGAGGCGTTCAGGATCGCCGACGACGTGCTTCGCCAGGGTGTGCAGGGCATCTGCGACCTGATCACGCTCCCCGGGCTGATCAATCTCGACTTCGCCGACGTCAAGGCCGTCATGTCCGGCGCAGGCACCGCGATGATGGGCATCGGCGTGGCAACCGGGCCGAACAGGGCTGCCGAGGCCGCCACCCGGGCAGTGCACAGTCCGCTGATCGACCACGAGGTGCGAGGGGCGCGCGGCATCCTGCTGTCGATCTCGGGCGGCAGCGACGTGTCGCTGCACGAGGTCAACGAGGCCGCCGAGATCGTCCGCGCTGCCTCTGACGACCGCACGAACATCATCTTCGGCGCCACGGTCGACGAGCAGCTGGCCGGGCAGATGTGGGTGACGGTCGTTGCCACCGGGTTCTCGCTCACCGGTTCCCCCGGCACCGGTCCCGCGCGCGCTGAGCGACCGGTCACGCCGGCGCCGGACGATCTGCTCGAGCCGCCGAGCTTCCTGCAGGGATAGCGCCGTGCGCGGCGCGATCGCGGCGGGTCATGAGATGACCGCGCGCGCCGGCGCGGCGGCGCTCGAAGCGGGCGGCACTGCGGTCGACGCCGTCGTGGCGGCCGGTGTCATGTCGTGGGCGGCGGAGTCCGCGCTCACCGGCCCGTGCGGCGGCGGATTCGTGCTCGTCCGGCCCGCCCGCGGCGGGCCGTCGCTGCTCGACGCGTTTGCGGCGATCCCGGGCCGCGACGTGCCCGGCTCGCGGCGGCTGGTCGACATGGAGTCCGTCCTCGTCCCGTTCGACGAGCAGACCACCCAGGTCTTCCACATCGGACCGGCCACCTGCGCGGTGCCCGGCGTTCTGGCCGGGCTGCATGCCGTCCACCGCCGCTTCGGCCGGCTGCCGTGGCGCGACCTGGCGATGCCGGCGGCCGAGGCGGCTTCGGCCGGTGTCCCGACGAACGCCGGCCAGAGCCGGGTGTTCGAGGCGATTCGCGTGATCCTGACCAGCACGCCGGAGGCGCGGACGATCTTCGAGCCGGACGGGCGCTACGTCGCCGAAGGCGACGCGGTGCGGCAGCCCGAGCTGGCCGAGTCGATCGCGCGGCTCGCGGAGCGCGGCCCGGACGAGCTCTATCGCGGCGACCTGGGCCGGGCGGTGGTCGCCCACCAGCACGAGACGGGCGGACGCCTGACGATGGCCGACCTCGCCGCCTACCGGCCGGTGTGGCGGCGGCCGCTGCGGATTGGCTACCGCGATGTCGAGCTCTCCACGAACCCCCCGCCGTCGAGTGGCGGCGTGCTGATCGCCTACATGCTCGCGGTGCTCGGCCCGGTGACGGAGGGGATGGCGGCCGGCGACGCGAGCACGCTGCGCGCGCTGGCCGAGGCGATGCGCGCCGCAGGCCGGCGGCGTGACGCCGCCTTCTCGCGCTTGCTTCATCGCGGCGGCCTGGCGCGGCACCTGCTGGCGGACGCCTCCGTGCGCGCCGGCCGGGACGAGGTTGCGGCGGCGCTGCGAGGCGCCCCCACCGAGTCGCGGCCGCTCGTCAGCGATCGCGGCACCACGCACATCTCGGTCGTTGACGCCGAGGGCAACGCGGCCGCGTTCACCGCCTCGAACGGCAGCCACTCCGGCGTCTTCGTGCCCGGGACCGGCCTGCACCTGAACAACATGATGGGCGAGGAGGATCTGGCAGCAGGCCGTCATCTCAGCCCGGGCACCCGCCTCACGAGCATGCAGGCACCGACCATCCTCGAGCGTGACGGCGCGGTGCGGCTGGTGGTCGGCTCGAGCGGATCGAACCGGCTGCGGTCCGCAATCACGCAGGTGATCCGCAACGTGGTCGACCACGGGATGGACGTCCAGGACGCCGTGTCATTCCCGCGCGTGCACGTCGAGGGAGGGCGGCTGGACTGCGAGGGCGGGCTTGACCCCGCGCAGCTCGACCGGCTGGAGCGCTGGGGCGAGCAGCTGGTGCGGTTCGAGGGCCTCAACCTCTACTTCGGCGGGGCGAATGCGGTGCTGGCGGACGAGGACGGTACGCTCTCGGCGGCGGGCGATCCCCGCAGGTCCTGCTTCGGCCTGGTGCTCGGCGAGGCGTCCTAGATGGCAGCGGCCGCCGCGGCCCGCCGCCCCCTGGACGCGACGTACACGCCGGCGAGCACGAGCACGGCGCCCGGCACGAACGTCGTGGGCAGCGGGTCTCGGAGGAGCAGCCACGACAGCCCTGCGCCAAGGATGGGCTGGGCGTAGAGCGAGGCGCCCACAGCCGCGGCGGGCAGGCCGTGCAGCGCCCGGTTCCACAGCACGTAGGCGACCACGCTGTTGCCGATCCCCAGATACAGGACCATGAGCCAGGTGCGCGGGCCGGCGCCGTTCACGCCGCCGCGTGCGGCGATCTCCACGAGCATCGGCACGAGCCCTCAGATGGCGCCGAGCAGGCTGATCACCGCCGTCAGCTCGAGCGGGGTGCAGAGCGAGAGATAGCCCTTGCTCGAGACCGTGTACCAGGAGAATGCGAGGCCGGTGCCCAGCAGGAATACGACGCCGAGCAGGCTCGCGCCATGCGACGTGCCGAGGCCGGCGACGAGCAGCGAGCCGGCGAGGCCGATCCCGAGCCCGGCCCCCGTGCGGCGGCTGAAGTGCTCGCCGAGGAGCAGCGCGGCCCAGACCGCGATCAGCACCGGCTCGAGCCCGACGATGATGGCGGCGATCGCCGAGTTGGCATGGTTGATGCCGTAGTAGATCAGCACCATCTGTCCCCACAGCCCGACCGCCGAGACCGCCGACAGGTGCAGCAGCTGAGGCCGCGTCAGCCGCCGCAGCACGGGAATGCCGACCGGGGCGAGCACGGCTGCGGCGATCGCGAACCGCATGCCGGTGAGCGTGAACGCACCGAGCGCGCGAAGCGCCACCTCGCTCGCCGGGAAGGCGCCCGCGTAGACGCAGTTGGCGGCAGCGAGCGCCACGAGCGGGTGCCGCACGCCGGCCGCCCGCCTCTCAGTCGCCGTGCGGCACCTTGCCGTTCGTCTGCGCGCGCTCGCGGATCTGCTCGATCTGGGCGAGCGCCTGGAGGCCGCGAGCGAGCAGGTCGACGATCGCCATCAGACGGCCGCTCTCGGACCGCAGCTCGAGGACGCGCTGCTTCTCGGCGGCCGGGAAGTCGACGCGCGCCATGATCGCGTAGCTGAGCGGCTGGTCGCCTGCGAGCAGGTCCTCCTCCGGATCGCCGCCGCCGGCCGACGCGATCTTCCGGTACAGGTCGAGCACGGGTCCCGGCTCCTCCGTCACGGTGAGATCCTCCGGCGCGGCCTCGACCATGGCGGTGGTGTAGGCGCGGCCACGCGTGATCTCGACCACCCGCAGCACATCGGTGCCCTCGACCACGATGTTCATGCGGCCGTCCTCGAACTCCTCCAGCACCTCGTCGACGCTCGCGGCGCACCCCAGCTCGCGCGTCCCCTCCTCGTCGGCGTAGAGCAGCAGGAAGTCCTCGCCCTGGGCGACGCACTCGCCGATCAGCTGCTTGTAGCGCTCCTCGAAGACGTGCAGCGGCATCCGCTCGCCCGGCACGAGCACCGTTGGCAACGCAAAGATGCCGATCTCTCGTGTGGCCATCGGAGGCTTCGTACTGTAACCCGGGAGCGATTCGCCGACGCTGGACGGCGGCCGTACAATTCGGCTGGCTCCAAACCGATCGTGACCAAACGACTCCTGATCCTCTCCCTCGCCGTGCTGGGCGCCGTGCTGGGCGCCTGGCTGGCCGCAACGGCGCCCGCGTCCGCCGCGAGCTACCTGACCGTGGCCTTCGGCCGCGGCCAGTGGGCGTCGGCCAAGAGCCAGACGACCTGCTCGGTGCAGCAGAACACGGTCACGCTGAACTCGGTCGCTCAGGCCCTCGCCGCCCGCAAGATCCGGCCGACGGTCACGGTCCAGCTCCAGTTCACGCAGGAGACGACCCGGCACTGCGTCGGCCAGATCATGTACGGCAGCTGGAGCGACCTGCAATCGCTGCACACCACCTATGGCTGGGAGGCCGTCAGTGCCGGCGACACGACCGCCGACTACACGACGCTCAGCGACGCGGACGTCCAGGCGCACGCGTGCGGGACGCTCTCGGCGTTTCGGGCACACGGATTCACCCGTGCGTGGGGCATGTTCGCCTTCCCGAACAGCAGGTCGGACGCGCGCACGCAGGCCATCGTCGACGGCTGCTTCTCGTTCTTCCGCGGGTACAGCAACACCAAGGTGAACACGCTGCCGGTGGCGGCGCCGTTCCGTGCGCGGACGTACTCGCTGACCGGCGGCCGGTGCAACGACCCGGCAAGCCCCTGCTCCACGATGCCGCTGCCGACGACCTACGTCTACCTCGACCCGCAGGCGGCGATCGACCTCATCAACGCCACACCGGCCAACGGCTGGGCGATCTTCCAGGGCTACCGGTTCGTCACCGGCACGACCCCGAACTGGGACTGCTCCTCCTCCGACTGGCACGACCACTGGACGCACCTCCAGGAGGAGTACTGCTGGAACGACTACCTGCACATCCTCGACAGCCTGCGAACCGGATTCACGACCATCGACCCTGCCGGCGCCGGCATCCTGCAGGGCCGCAGCTTCGCCGTGGCATCGCGGCAGGTCGTCCTCCACCGCTGAGGGCGGCGGCCCGTCCGGTGCAGCGGTCGGCGTTGGTACCCTCCGCACCGTGCACGCGCGCCCGGAGATCGCGGATCTGAGCCCCTATACGCCGGGGAAGCCGGTGTCGGCGCTGCGGCGGGAGCTCGGCCTCGACACAATCGTGAAGCTCGCCTCCAACGAGGGGCCGTTCGGCCCGTTTCCCGCGGCGCGCGCCGCGCTCGCGGAGGCGCTCCCGGGATTGAACCGCTATCCCGAGCGGGCCGCGGAGCTCCAGGAGCGGCTCGCGACGCGTCATGGCGTGGCCCCCGAGCGCATCGCCCAGGGAAACGGCGCGGACGGTGTGATCGCGAACATCGCGCTCGCCTACCTGCGGCCGGGGGACGAGGTGTTGATGGGCTGGCCGTCGTTCGTCAGCTACCGGCTGGCCGCCGTCAAGATGGGAGCGATTCCCGTGCAGGTACCGCTGGCGGGCGGTAGCTACGACCTCGAGGCCCTCGCCGGCGCGGTCACGCCGGCCACGCGGCTGGTGTACGTCTGCAGCCCGAACAATCCGACCGGCGGGATCGTCGAACGCGACGCCCTCGGCGCCTTCCTGGAAACGGTCCCCGACCGGGTGCTGGTCGTGATCGATGCGGCGTACCACGAATACGTCACGGACCCCGGCCACGTCGACGCGGTGGCCGAGCACGGGCACCGGCCGAACGTGGTCGTCCTGCGGACGTTCTCGAAGCTGTTCGGCCTGGCCGGGCTTCGGGTCGGCTACGCGGTCGCCCCGGCGGGCGTCGCTGCGGAGCTGGCCAAGGTGCGGGGGCCGTTCGACGTCTCGGAGCTCGCGAACATCGCCGCGGTTGCCAGCCTCGACGACGACGACGAGTGCGCGCGCCGGCGCGAGGTGAACCGGGTGGAGCGGCAGCGGCTCGTGTCGGCGCTCGAGGAGCGCGGGCTCGCGGTGTTCCCCGCGGCCGCGAACTTCGTCTGCATCGATGTCGGCGACGGAGCGGCGCTGGCGGCCCGGCTCGAGCAGGAGGGCGTCATCGTGCGGCCGCTCGCGCCGTTCGGCGCCCCGGGCTGCGTGCGGGTGACCGTGGGGCTCCCCGAGCACGACGACGCCTTCCTCGCCGCTCTCGATCGCTGTCTCCAGCCGGCATGAGCCGGCGGCAGCCCGACCTCGCGTCGCTGCGCGACGGCGTTCTGGCCGGCGAGAAGCGCGCCGTCGCTCGCGCGATCTCGCTCGTCGAGGATCGCGACGAGGAGGCGTACCGGCTGGTCGCGGAGCTCTACCCGCACACCGGCTCCGCCATCGTCGCCGGCTTCACCGGCCCTCCGGGCGTCGGCAAGTCGAGCCTCCTGTCGGCGCTCGTCACGCTGCTGCGACGCGATGGGCAGACCGTCGGCGTGGTGTCGATCGACCCCGCCAGCCCGTTCTCCCACGGCGCGGTGCTCGGCGACCGCATCCGGCTGACCGAGCACTTCCTCGACCCGGGGGTCTTCATCCGGTCGATGTCGACCCGGGGGCACCTCGGCGGCATCTCGGAGGCGACGCTCCAGGCCCTCCTCGTGCTCGACGCCTCGGGCAAGCAGGTGCTGCTGCTCGAGACCGTCGGCGTGGGGCAGAGCGAGGTCGATGTGGCCACCTCCGCCGACACCGTCGTCCTGGTGCTGATGCCCGGCTCGGGCGATTCCGTGCAGGCGCTGAAGGCCGGCATCATGGAGATCCCGGACGTGATCGTGATCAACAAGTCCGATCACCCTGCCGCGCGCACGATGCGCAGCGAGATCAGGTCGATCCTGTCGCTCGTCCGCGAACGCGAGTGGAAGGTGCCGATCGTCGAGACGGAGGCGCTGCGCGGCGAGGGCGTTGCCGGACTCTGGCAGGCGGTGCTCGACCACCGGGCGTTCCTGCAGCGCGACGGCGGCCTCGACCGGAGGCGGCGGCGGAGCATCGAGCACGAGGTGGTGGCGGTGGCGGTCGCCCAGGCGCGCCGCCGCCTGAGCGAGGCGGTTGCGGAGGACCCCGAGGTGCGGGTGCTGCTCGACCGCGTCCACGCGCGCGACCTCGACCCGCTCACGGCAACCCGGGAGATCGCAGAGCGGGTGCTGCGCCGGCCGCCGAGCGGCTGAAGGGTGTGCCGTCCGGACGCGGCCGCGGGGTCACCCGATCGCGTCGATGGGCGCCAGCGGGACGATGCCCTCCGCACTCCGGGCCAGCCCGGCGTCGAGGGTCACCAGCGCGTCGCCCTGCAGCCGGGTGAGCGCCAGGTACTCCGCGTCATAGGTGCCCTGCCAGCCCTGCTGCTCAGCGATCTCCCACGCGACCCGTCGTAGCACCGCGTCGCCGAGCAGCCGGATCTTCAGGCCCGGCGGGCCGACCCGGCCGATCAGGTCGCGCGCCTCGTCGGGGGCCAGCTCGCCCCGGTGCACCGCTTCGCGAAGGGCGTTCAGCGTCTGCGAGCGAAGCAGCGTCGGTGCGAGCAGCTCGTGACCGGAGGCGACCTGCACGCCGGAGCGGGCGATGTGGATCGCCGCGGTGGCGTCGACGACGAACCTGGTCACGCTCGCGACACTACCCGTGCGACCGAACCGCTAGTCCGCCGCGGGTGCGGTCTGCGCGGCGAAGGCGGCCCGACCCTCGGCGACGATCTCGTCCGCGTAGGCGCGAGGGTGCCACCCGCCGACCGTGACCGCGCCCGGGTGCTCGAGATCCTTGTACACGTCGAAAAAGTGTGCGATCTCGTCGAGCAGCGAGTCCCGAATGTCCGTGATGTCGTGCATGTGGCTCCACTTCGCGTCACGTGTCACCGGAACGCAGAGCACCTTGTCGTCCTCGCCCTTCTCGTCGGTCATCTCGAACACGCCGATCGGCTCCACCGGGATCACGCAGCCCGGGAACGTCGGTTCCGCGACCAGGATCAGGGCATCCACCGGGTCGCCGTCACGCCCCAGCGTGTCGATCAGGAAGCCGTAGTCCGCCGGGTAGACGACGCTCGTCCACAGCGTCCGGTCGAGCACCACGTGCCCGAGCGCGGGGTCGAACTCGTACTTGTTGCGGCTGCCCTTCGGGATCTCGACGAAGGCGTACAGCGGCAGGTCGCCGTCTGCGGTCACGCAGCGAGCATATCTACTCGCCCAGCGCGCGGGCGAGCATCGCCGGCGGGCGCAGGTACGCCCACACCGTGCCGGCGACGTAGAGCAGCGCGATCACGTAGCCGCCCTCCTCGAGCGCCTCGTTCCCGGCCAGCTCGCCGAGCTCGTGCAGGGCCCCGGCCAGCAGGTACGCGGCGAAGGCGAGCACGAGCACGCTCGTGATCCGGAAGAACGTCCCGAGGTTCAGGTGCGCGGCGCCCCGGTAGACGAGCACGCCCAGCACGACGGCGGCCGCCAGGCCGATCGTCCCTCCGGCCAGCGTGGCGAGCGGCGAGTCGGTGCCCGTGGCGGCATACATGAAGAGCGCGGTCTCGATGCCCTCGCGGCCGACGGAGACGAAGGCGAGCCAGAAGAGCGCTCCGCCGCCCATCACGAGCGCATGGGAGACCCGCTGCCGCAGCGCGCTGCCGAGCCCGCGAGCCTGGCGCTGCATCCAGAAGATCATCCACGTGAGCACGCCGGCCGCCAGCAGCATGGCGGTCGCCTCGTAGAGCGACTCGCTGCGGCCGTCGAGCTCGCCGCCCGCGGCGAAGATGATGCCGCCCATCACGGCGCTCGCGACGGCCGCCGCCGCGACGCCGGCCCAGACGTGCCGGGCGCGGTCGGACGAGCCGCTCTGGCGAAGATAGGCGAGCACGATGCCGATCATCAGGGCGGCCTCGAAGCCTTCGCGCAGTGTGATGAACAGCGATCCGAGCACGGATGCTTAGGGTACCCTAAGGCGTCGGGAGCGCGCAAACGGGATATGTTCCGCGCTCCCGTGATCCCCCTCGACGACATCCGTGCCGCCGCCGAGCGCCTGCGCGGCGTGGCTCACCGCACGCCGCTTCACCGGTCGCAGACCTTCTCCGACTGGGCCGGCTGTGAGGTGTTCCTCAAGCACGAGAACCAGCAGCGGACCGGCTCGTTCAAGATCCGCGGCGCCTACACCAAGCTGCAATCGCTCAGCCCGGAGGAGCGGGCGGCCGGCGTGATCGCGCCGTCGGCCGGCAACCACGCGCAGGCGGTCGCGTTCGCCGCGCGCCTCGCCGGCGTGCCGGCGACCGTGTTCATGCCCGGCTCCGCCTCGCTGGCGAAGGTGGGCGCGACCGAGGGCTACGGCGCGCGGGTGCAGCTCGCGGGCGACAGCGTCGACGATGCCGTCGCGGCCGCTCAGGCGGCCGCCGCCCGGACCGGTGCAACGCTCGTGCATCCGTTCGACGACCCGGCCGTGATCACCGGTCAGGGCACGGTCGGGCTCGAGATCCTCGAGGACATCCCCGACGTCGACACGGTGGTCGTCCCGCTGGGCGGGGGCGGTCTGCTCTCGGGCATCGCCTGCGCCATCAAGGCACAACATCCACAGGTGCGGGTGGTCGGTGTCCAGGCGGCCGGCTGTGCTCCGTACGTGGCCTCGCTGGAGAAGGGTGAGCTCGAGCCGGTGCACCAGACGACCACGATCGCCGACGGCATCGCGGTGAAGCGGCCCGGCGAGCAGACGTTCTCACTGATCCGGGAGCTGGTGGACGACGTGGTCACGGTGACGGATGCCGATATCGGACAGGCGATCGTGCACCTGCTGGAACGGTCGAAGGCAGTGGTCGAGGGAGCGGGCGCCGTCGCGCTGGCCGCCATCCTGGCCGGAAGGGTGACAGGGCGGAAGGTCGTGGCCGTTCTCTCAGGAGGCAACATCGACACGCCGCTGATGATGCAGGTGATCCGGTTCGGCCTGACGAACCAGGGCCGCTACCTCGTGATCCGCACCCGGCTGATCGACCGGCCGGGCCAGCTGATGGAGCTGCTGAAGGTGATCTCGGACGCGCATGTCAACATCCTGGTCGTGTCGCATCACCGGGAGAGCGTCGAGGTGGCCGTTGCCGAGACCGGCATCGAGCTGATCCTCGAGACGCGCGACGAGGCGCACGCCGAGCAGGTGGTGTCGCTCGTGCGCAGCCACGGGTATCCCGTGACCCGCATGCGCTAGCGCTCAGTGGCCGATGCTGCGCACCTTGCGCGCCAGCGAGCGGCGGTAGGCGGCGCGCACCGTGCCCTCGGCGACGCCGAGCGACACGCCGGCCACCGCGGCGGTGAACTGGTCGAGCAGCACGCCGACGGCGAGCATCGCCAGGGCGGCCACGATCAGCACCACCTGCCCGGCCGCCGTGACGTCGCGGGGCTCCATTCGCTCCACCTGCTGGAGGGCCTCTCCGTACGTCGCGTCCTTGTGCAGCCCGAGCAGGCGCCGGACGCTGTCGCGGTTCGCGCGCCGCAGCTGTCGCATGCGGATCAGGTAGAAGCCGCCGTAGGCGACCGCGATGACCGCCGCCCCAGGCCACGAGCGGTGCTGAAGGAACCGGGCGATCAGGGCGAGGGCGGGCGCCGCACAGCCGAGGATGATCCCCATGTCCTCCGCGGTTCGGCGCCAGGCGCCCCCCGGCACGAGCCGCGACACCACGGTGGCGAGCAGCACGCCGAGTGCGAGCACCGCTCCGCCGATCTGGACGGACTGCGCGGCGGTCACAGACCGAGGCCGCGCGCGATCACGAGCCGCTGCACCTCGTTCGTGCCCTCGCCGATCTCGAGCACCTTCGCGTCGCGGTAGAAGCGGCTGATCGGGTACTCGTCCATGAACCCGTATCCGCCGTGGATCTGCAGCGCCTCGTTGCAGACCCGGCGCGCGAGCTCCCCGGTGTAGAGCTTGGCCATGGCCGCCTGGTGCGCGAAGGCCCGGCCCCGGTCCTTCAGCCAGGCCGCCTTGTACACCATGGTGCGGCCCGCCTCGATCTCGGTCGCCATGTCGGCGAGCTTGAACTGGACGGCCTGGAAGCGGCCGATCGGCCGTCCGAACTGCTCGCGCTCGCCGGCGTAGCGCAGCGCCATCTCGAACGCGCCCTGCGCCATCCCGAGCCCCAGCGCCGCAACGCTGATGCGGCCGCCGGCGAGGATCTCCAGGAACTGCCGGAACCCCGCGCCGCGCGGCCCCAGCAGGTTGTGCTCGGGCACCCGGCAGCCGGTGAACGTCAGCTCGCGCGTGTCCGACGAGTGCCAGCCCATCTTGCGCAGCGGCTGCGACTGCTCGTAGCCCGGCGTGCCGTTCTCGACGACGATGTTCGAGACCTCCTCGTCACCCGTGCGCGCGGTGATCGTGACGAGCGCCGAGAGCGGCGTGCCGGCGTTCGTGATGAACATCTTGGAGCCGTCGACCACCCACTCGCCGCCCTCGAGCCGCGCCGTCGTGCGGGTCGCGCCCGCATCCGAGCCGGCACCCGCCTCCGTCAGCCCGAATGCCCCGAGCCGGCGGCCCGACGCCAGGTCCGGGAGCCACCTCGCGCGCTGCTCGTCGCTGCCGAACAGGTGGATCGGCATCGTGCCGAGCGACGTGTGGGCGGCGACCGTGATCGCGAACGAGCTGTCGACGCGGGCGAGCTCCTCGACGGCGACGGCGTATGCCAGGGTGTCGAACCCCGCTCCCCCGGCCTCCTCCGGCAGCGGGATGCCGAGCAGCCCCAGCTCGGCCGCGGCCTCCACCAGCTCGACGGGAAACCGGCCCTCGCGGTCCAGCTCCTCGGCGACAGGCCCGATCCGCGACTCGGCGAACTCGCGCACCGTGGCGCGGAGGTGCTCGTGCTCGTCGCCGAGGTCGAAGCCGAGCGCCATCAGCAGAGCGATTCGGCCAGCTCGACCAGCAGCCGGACGCCGTAGCCGGTGCTTCCCTTGCCGACGTAGTCCCCTCGTGAGCGCGTGAGGTCGGCGGTGCCGGCGATGTCGAGGTGCGCCCAGGGGCCCTCGCCTGCGAATTCCCTCAGGAACCGCCCGGCGTAGGGAGCCTGCGCCATCCGGAAGCTCGACGAGTTCGCCATGTCGGCGATCTCCGAGCGGAACAGCCGCTTGTACGTGTCATGCATCGGCAGCTGCCAGGTGTGCTCGCCTGCACGTTCGCCCGCGTCGCGGACCCGGTCGATCCAGTCCTGGTCGACGCCCATCACACCGGCGTGGTAGTCGCCCAGCGCCACCACGACGCCGCCGGTCAGCGTGGCCAGGTCGACCAGGTGGGTGGCCCCGAGGGTGCGGGCGTGATGGAGACAGTCGGCCAGCACGAGCCGCCCCTCGGCGTCGGTGTTCGTGATCTCGATCGTCTTCCCGTTTGCGGCGGTGACAACGTCGTCCACGCGGAAGGCATTCGTGTCGATCATGTTCTCGGTCGCGCCGACCACGGTCACGAACCTCAGCGGCAGGCCGAGCTCCGCGATGGCGTTTGACGCCTCGAGCACGGCCGCCGCGCCGGACATGTCCGTCTTCATGCCGATCTGGCTGGCCGGCGGCTTCAGGCTGTAGCCGCCGCTGTCGAAGGTGAGGCCCTTCCCCACCATCCCCAGCACCGTCCGGGACGCCGCGCGGGGCTGCCGGGGAGGCGTGTGGCGCAGCACGATCAGACGGGCGGGCTTGCTGGACGCCTGTGCCACCGCTGCAAACGCGCCCATGCCGCGTGCGGCGATCTTGCGCTCGTCCCAGACCTCGACCCGCATGGAGGGATGCGCCGCTGCGATCTCGCGCGCGCGCTGGGCCAGCTGCTCGGGGCCGAGGTCGTTCGGCGGCATGTTCTGAAGGTCGCGCGCGCGGTTGACGGCATCGGCCGCCACGGCGGCCCGCCGTGCGGCCGCGCCGGCGGCCCGCTCCGAGGACACCAGGGTCAGCGCCGCCGGCGGCACAGGCAGGTCCTTGCGGTTGCGGGTCTTGTAGCGGTCGAACCGGTATCCACCGATGACCACGCCGTCCACGACGCAGCGGGCGGCGCGGGACGCATCCACCGGCAGCCCGTCGAGCACCATGCCGATCGTCCTGCCGCGCACCGACGCCAGCGCCCGAACGGCGGCTCCCGCCGCGTTCCGCACCGCCTCGTCGTCCGCCTTCTCACGCGGGCCGAGGCCGACGACGGCGATCCGTCGGGGCCGCACGCCGCTGCCCGGCGCCGTGTGCACGAGCGTCACCTGGCCGGCGCCGCCGCGGATCTCGTTTGCCTTGACCAGACGCGAGATCGCCCCGTCCATCGCCCGGTCGAGCTCGGCCGCCGCGCCGTCGAGCGACACGGGCTTGCTCATGGCCACCGCGAGCAGGTCGACGTTGGCCGCGGCGGGGGAGCCCGCCGTCGTGGAGATCTTCATGCATGCCCTCGCAGTGGTCGGGAGACGGGACGCGGCAAGGGTATCCTACGGCCCTCATGGACCCCATCGTGACGGACGAGCCGCAGGCCGGACGCGCCGGGTGAAGTGCCCCGCGTGCGGCGGCGCGCTGCCCGAGGGCGCACGGTTCTGCCCCACCTGCGGACGCCCGCTCACCGCCGACCTGGCGGGAGCCGAGGAGCGCAAGCTCGCGACGGTGCTGTTCGCCGACATGGCGGGCTCGACCGAGCTGGCCATGCGACTGGACGCGGAGCACCTGCGCTCGCTGCTGGCTGACGTCTACCGTGAGCTGAGCCAGGCCGCGGGCGCATTCGGCGGCACGGTCGAGAAGTTCATCGGCGATGCCGTCATGGCGGTGTTCGGCGTGCCGCAGTCGCACGAGGACGACCCGGAGCGCGCGGTGCGCGCCGCGATGACCATGATCTCCCGGGCCGGATCCGTGGGCCGGCGCCACGGCGTCGAGTGCGTGCTGCGCGTGGGCATCTACACGGGCGTCGTGGTCGCCGGCACCAGCCCCGGGCGCGACTTCCTGGTCACCGGCGAGGTCGTGAACCTCGCCGCGAGGCTGCAGCAGGCTGCCGAGCCGGGCGAGGTGCTGATCGGCGAGCCGACCTTCAGGGCGCTCGAGGCGATCGCCCGCACCACGCAGCCCCGCTCGCTGGTCGTCAAGGGCCGCACCGGCCCGGTGCTCGCGCACGCCGTCACGGGGCTCGCCCCCGCCACGGCGTACCGGCGCCGCCGGGCGCGAGGGCCGTTCGTGGGGCGGGGCGGCGAGCTGGCGCTGATCACGTCGCTCGTGGCGCGCGCCGTCGAGCACCGGCGCCCTCACCTTGTCACCGTGATCGGCGAGGCCGGCATCGGCAAGAGCCGCCTGGCGGAGGAGGTCGTGATCGAGCTGCAGCACCACGCCGAGCCTCCGGTCGTCTGGCTCGGCCGCTGCCTGCCCTACGGCGAGCGCGGCCCCTATGCGCCGCTCTCCGAGGTGCTCCTCCGAGCCGCCGACGTCCCCAACGACACGCCGCGAGACGACGCCCGGCGGATGGCCGATGGGCACCTGCGCGCCCTGCTCGGTGAGGACTCGGATCAGGAGATCGGCGACGTGCTGCGCACCGCCGGGCTCGGCGACGGGCGCGACCACGCACAGGACGATCTCGAGGGACTGGGGCGCGGCCGTGATGCGTGGCGCCGGGTGCTGACCGCCCTGGCCGGGCGCCGCCCGACCCTCGTCGTGCTCGAGGACGTGCACTGGGCCGAGCCGGCGCTCCTCGACCTGGTGGAGTCGATGGCGACGGGGGATGCCCGCGTGCCGCTCGTCCTGCTGTGCCTGGCGCGCGACGACCTGCTGCGCGCCCGGCCCGACTGGGGATCGGGCCTGCGGAACGTGACGGTCGTCTCGCTCGACGCGATCGACGACGGCGAGATGCGACGGCTCGCAGCGGCGCTGCCCGCGGGCGACGAGGGCGCGGGCCAGGCGGTGGAGCTGGCCGGCGGAAATCCCTTCTTCCTCGAGGAGATGCTGGCGATGGCGGCCGAGGGCGGCCGTTCGATGCCCCCGACCGTGCAGGGCGTGATCGCCGCCCGCCTCGACCTTCTGCCGCTCGAGGAGAAACGGTTCATCCAGCACGTCGCGGTGATCGGCCGCACCTTCGGAGAGGACGAGCTCGCAGTCGTCGCGCCCGAGCGCGGGAAGCGGCTGGTGGCGAACCTGTCGCGGCGCGACCTGCTCGTCCCGCTCGGTGCCGGCTGGGGGTTCAAGCACGTGCTGATCCGAGACGTCGCCTACGAGACCATGCCGCGCAGCGAGCGGGCGCGGCTCCATCTCGAGCTCGCTCGGTGGCTCGAGGGCCGGCGTGACGCCGACTCGCAGGCGATCGCAGGCCACTACGCGTCGGCGGTGGCGCTGGGAACCCAGGATGCGCGGGAGGATGCCGTCCGCACGCTGCTCCGTGCCGCGGCCGACGCGCGCGAGGTCTACGCACACGGTCTCGCGCTGCGGCAGGCCGGGCTCGCGCAGTCGCTGGCGCAGGACGACGGCGAGCGCGCGCTGGCGGCGGAGGCCGTGGGTGACGCCCACTGGATGGCCGAGAACCTGGACGAGGCGCTCGACGCGTACGGCGTGGCGCTCGAGGCCGCCCACCGCGCCGGGCTGGACGGGGCCGACATGGCGCGCCTCTCGTGGAAGTGGGTCGACCTTCCGACTCGGTGGGGCGGGCTGCAGCTGCGGTCGTCTCCGACCCGCGAGGCGATCGAGGCCGAGATCGACGACGGGCTGCGAAACGCGCTCGCCTCCGGCGCCCGGGTGCTCCAGGCCCGGCTGCTGGTCGCCCGGGCGCTGCTGGTGTGGCGGTTCGAGAACGAGCTCGAGCCGCAACGCGATGCGCTCGCGCTGGCGGACGAGGCGCTCCAGATCGCCGAGGAGCTGGAGAAGCCGCTCGTCGTCTCCGCGGCGCTCGACGCCCGCTCCGCGCTCCTGAGCGCGCTGCGCTGTTACCGCGAGGCGGCGCAGGCGGACGAGCGCCGGATGTCCCTGATCGGCCGGATCGCGTCGCGCGAGGAGCAGATGGACATCTGCGCGGCGACCGCCCGTACGCGGACGCTGCTCGGGGACTACGCCGGCGCCGTCGCCGCCGCCGACCTGGCGGACGAGCTCGTGGCGGGCGGCGACCAGCGCTGGGTGGCCTGGCCCGCCAGGACGCGGATCGAGGCGTACTACTACTGGGACCGGTGGGACGACGCGCTGGCTGCTCACGAGCGATTCCTCGAGGTCTTCCGCCGCGGCCAGCGCACGCGCTACGTCAACGTCCCGGCTCTCGTGGCGGCCGCGGCGACGGGCATCCACCTGCTGCGCGGCGACCGCGAGCAGGCCGACGTCATGGAGCAGCGGGTCGGGCGCGTGCCGGCGCAGTTCGACCTGATCGTGGGGCACGCCCTGCTCGGCGCCGGGGAGCCGGAGCTCGCGCTCGAGCGTGTCGCGCGGGTTCCGTTCGCCCGCCACTGGGCGCTCGCCGTGACCGCCGAGGCGCAGGCCGCGCTCACGCGCTGGGACGACCTCGACGTCACGCTCGCCGCGCTCGACGCGATGGAGGGCATCGACCAGCTGCCGCGGCTCGTGGCCCAGGTCGATCGGGCGCGGGGAATGGCCGGCGACGAGCTCGCGCTGCAGCGGGCCGAGCAGGAGTTCGACCGGCTGGGCTGCAGGTTCGAGCATGCGCGCTGCCTCGAGCTGCTCGGCCGTGGCGCCGAGGCGCGCCGGGTCTACGAGCTGCTGGGCGCGGAGCCGGCGCTCAGCCGCGACGTGTCGCGCGGCCGGGCCCCATCTAGCTGATGCAGGCGGTGTTGGCGGCGCCGGGTGACGCGGGTGCCCACGCGCTTGCGAGCCCGACGGCGTCCACGGCCCGGAACTGGACGACGTACGTGCCGGTGGCGGCGAGCTGGACGCTCGCGCCGGCACCGGCCGCACCGTATGAGCCTCCGCCGTCGGCGGAGATCCGGTACTCGTAGTGGTCGACGCCGAACCCGATGTCCACGGATCCCGCCGCCGATACGGTGACCGAGGCGGTCGGCCGCCATGCCGCCGAGCCGCCGCTCACGACCGGGTCGCTGGGGCCTGACCGGTCGATGCGCACGGTGCTCGCCGGTCCTGGAGTCGCGGGCGCCCAGGAGCCGGCGTTCCCTGCGGCGTCGACGGCGCGGAATTGGACCATGGTCTCGCCCTCGCCGGTGACCGTGTCCGAGGCGCCCTGGTTGGGCGACGACCATGCGCCGCCGTTCACCGACTCGCGGAACTCGTAGTGGTCGACACCGGACCGCGCGTCGGTCGCCGCCGCGCCGTCGATCGTCACGGATGGGGCGTCCTGCCACGCGGCCGACCCGCCGATGACGGTCGGCGCGGTTGGCGGCCCGCGGTCGAGGCGCACCGTGCTGTCCACGCCATGGGTCGCCGGCTGCCAGTCCGAGACGTTCCCCGCGCGGTCGCGGCTGCGGAACTGGACGTAGCTGACCCCCTGCGCACGGACGGCCGCGACCGGGCCGGCGGCCGGAGCGCTCCATGCGGAGCCGTCCGTCGACACGCGCCACTGGTATCCCTCGAGACCGCTGAGCGCATCGCTGGAACCGCTCGCGCTGATGGATGCGGATGGGTCGTTGCGCCAGTCGGCGGACCCGCCGCCGACCGCCGGGGGCGTCGGCGCAACCGTGTCGACCAGCCAGGCGTAGCTCGCCTTTGCGGTGACGCGGTACCCGTTGCGCACGCGCACGGTGAAGGTATGGCGGCCGTCCTGGAGACGGCCGTAGACGCCGGGGTTGCCGCGGCAATAGGTATACGGCCCGCCGTCGAGCCGGCACCGCGTCTCGCCCACGATGCCCGTCGTCCGCCAGGCGAACGACGCCCGGGACGCTCCGCTCACCGCATGGGGGTGGCGGGTGAGCTCGATCGTGATGCTGCCGATCGCCGAGGCGCCCAGCGGCATGGCCGCGGCCGGGTCCGGCACGGCGACGAGGCAGGCCGCGGCCCCGGCGACGAGCAGCCGCAGACCGAGCCAGTGCGAATTGCTGTTGGTCAACATCCCTTTCGACCGTGTTCTCTTGCACATCCGTGTGCGTAATCGGTGTAGTCGCCCGGCGTCGTGGGGAGTTGAGCGAGCGTCGTGGGCTACCGTGCCCCGCGATCACCGACCGGGAGGCAGCCGCATGGCGAACCAGAGCGCAACCATCCAGACCAACCACGGCACCATCGAGCTGGAGCTGTTCGCTGAGGACGCGCCCGAGACGGTGGCGAACTTCACGAAGCTGGCGAAGGACGGGTTCTACGACGGCCTGGTCTTCCACCGGGTTATCCCGGACTTCATGATCCAGGGCGGCTGTCCGCAGGGCACCGGCACGGGCGGCCCCGGCTACACGTTCGCGGACGAGATCAACCACCATCCGATCGTGCGCGGCACGCTTGCGATGGCGAACGCAGGCCCGAACACGAACGGCAGCCAGTTCTTCATCGTCACCACCGACGCAGCACCGTGGCTCGACGGCAAGCACACCGTCTTCGGCCGCGTCACCTCCGGCATGGAGACGGTCGACGCGATCGAGGGCCTCGAGACCGGCCGCGGCGACCGCCCCGTCGAGCCGCCCGAGATCGAGGGCATCGACCTAGATGGCTGACCCCGTGCGGTAAAGCTCCGCCGCGGGCCGGCCGATCCCTGAGGGGAGGGATGGCCGCCGCCTGGAGCACCGCACACGTACGCCGGGTCTTCTGGCGCGCCGGCTTCGGCGCGACGCCGCGCGAGGC